>CAZEHU010000072.1:0-9248 GCA_964511605.1 uncultured Myxococcales bacterium | reverse complement strand
GATCGTCCTTCTCGTTGTCCGAGGGGAAGCTGACGATGCCGTTGATGGAGTGGCGGCCCACCCACATGGTGGTGGAGCCGCCGCCGTCCAGGTTGATCGCCTCCATGGCGCCGAGCCAGATCATGTACTGGGCGAGCTCGTCGAGGCTCATGCCGGCGCCGGCCGGCTTGCGGCCGTCGACGGCCACCTCGATGGGGGGCGGGGCCTGCTCCTGGACCTCGGTGCAGCCGCTGCCCGCGAAGACCCAGAGCGCAGCGCCGAGGGCACCGAGGGAGCGGCCACCCATGCCTCGATCAGTGGGCGGCCGAGGGGGGCTCGATGCTCTTGATCCAGACGTGGAAGCCCACCTCTTGCTCGAGGATCATGGGGGCCTCTGCGTTGTCGAGGACCTCCCAGACGAAGCCGTCGCCGCCCTCGATCTTGAGGGTGGGCAGCCGCACGCCGACGCCGGCGATGGTCAGGTTCCGGCCGCCCTCACCCACCCTCTTCAGGGTGCGTGCGGCGCCGTCGATGGTGGCCTGGGTCGCACCTGTGGCCTTCAGCTCCATGTGCATCCTCTTCGAGAACCAGATGGTCATGGTGCCCTCCTTGGCGCCCACCTCACCGCTCTGGAACTGGTTGATCTGCTTGTCGCTGCCGGCGCGATCGGCCGCCAGGAGGGTCCGCTGGCCCTGGGAGGAGGCCGGGGGCGTCATGATCCAGTCGAAGGTGAGGTCGGCGCTGGTATCGCGCAGGGTCGCCATCAGGTCGTAGGTCGCGCCCTGGTACTCGACACCCCAGGTGATGCGGGTCGAGGGCGCCAGCCAGGTGGGGGCGACGGGAGCCTCGGCGGCCGCGCTCGCGGCGGTCGACGCGGCCGTGGAGCCGCAGGCGGTCATCGCCGGGAGCAGGAGGAGCGCGAGGGCGAGGTGGGCAGAGAGAATGCGCAGCATGGGGCTGTCTCCTTGGCGGTAGCGCCCCGCTATCACGACGACGACGGGCTCGCTACCCTTCGCCGATGAGCGAGGCCAGCGGCAGCACCCTCGAGTGGCGCATCGAGAGGACGTGGAGCGGGAGACCCGTCGGCGACGACGAGGCGGCCAGGATCCGGCTCGAGGCGGCGCCCGCCGGCTGGACGCTGTGGGTGGAGGCCCCCTTCCACGACGATCCTCCGCCCCTGGGATCACCCGGACCCACCCCGGGCTTGTGGGACTTCGAGGTGGTGGAGCTCTTCCTGAGCGGAGCGGACGAGCACTACCTGGAGGTGGAGCTCGGACCCCGCGGCCACCACCTCGTGCTGCGGCTCGAGGGGCGCCGGCGTCCGGTGGCGGAGGGACTCCCCCTCGAGGTCGAGGTGGCCATCGCGGAGGGCCGCTGGTCGGCGAGAGCCCACCTCCCTGAGGCCTGGGCCCCGGCGGGCCCGCACCGAGCCAACGCCTATGCGATCCACGGCTGCGGTGATCAGCGCCGCTACCTGGCGTGCCACCCGACCGGAGGCCCGCGCCCGGACTTCCACCGCCTCGAGGCCTTCGAGCCCGTGACGCTCCCTGCGCCGCTACCCTCGGAGGGGAGCGAGGCTACTGAAGGGTGATCATGGCCACGCCGCCGCCTTCGGGCTGCACGTAGACCTCGCCACCGGCGATGGTGACCGACCAGCGCACCTTGCGACCGAGGGAGGCGACGAGGATCTCACGCGCCTCCGCGGGCACCACCACGAGCCCCACCCCCTCGGCCCGCTCGAAGCTGTCGGGCGCCCGGTGGGTCCAGACCTCCACGGCGTCGGCGAGGCGGAGGGCGCGGCGCTGCCGGTCGAGGCTCGGTCGACCGACCTCGATCCAGAGGGCGTAGTCGCGGCCCCCCCGGGCCGCCTGGGCCGGATCCGGCTCCTGCCAGACCGCCGGCTCGTCGCCCACGCAGACACCCCGGGACAGGCGGGCTTCTGAGCTCCACCGGCAGGTCCAAGCGAGCATACGGGTCACGAGGTAGTCCTCGGTCTCGGAGGGGTGCTGCTCCACCCTCTGCTCGAGGGTCTCGAAGACCCCACGATCGCTGTCGGAGAGCTCTACGTTCAGGCGGAGCAGGACGCTTCCCTGGCTCATGGTGTGCTCCTCACCGTGGGGCCTCCTCGCCGCCGGTCCAGAGGGCCACCTCCCTCGGGAAGCTGAACACCTCACAGAACACCGGGTTGTCGTCACAGCGTAGCTCCCCCTCGGGTCCGCGGCGCAGGAGGGGGACGGGCTCGTGGGTCCGCTGGAGGACCGCCGAGGCCTCGAACTGCCAGTGCTTGACATGATCGACCTGCATGACGGCCGGCACCAGAACGACCCACGCGAGCACATGAAAGAGGTTCGCGCCGGTGCCGATGGCCCGCTGGACGAGCGGGCGGGGCTCAGAGCCGAGCGCGTCCGCGATCACAGCGTCGAGCCAACGCTGCGCTCGACCTCCCACCTCGTCCATGGCGGGGGCGAGCAGGTTGAGCACGGGCATAGGAAGCACCTTGCTGAAGAAGTCGCTCTGGCCGGTGGCGACGAAGAGTTTGGAGGCGAGGGAGATGCCGAGCCCGACCGCCACCCCGAAGAGCACTCGACCCATCTGCGTCCTCGGGGAGGTGGCCGGGTCGGTGGCCAGGAGGACCACAGCGAGGAAGACCGGGGACCAGAAGGGGTTGGCGGTCTCGCTGATGCCCATCGCGGGCACCGCCAGCATCGCCAGCGCGGCGAACAACGAGATCGCGACGATGGGGAAGCGGAGCTGGGCGACCAGGGCCAGGAGCAGGGCCAGCTCGGTCATGTTCGGGGGGACGTCGAGCTCGTGGGCGATGTCGGTGTAGACGAGGGCCTCGGGGAAGGCCATGCAGGCGAGCCCGACCATCGAGATCCCGAAGGCCGAGGGGTTGAAGACGTGGCGGCCGTCCCGCTTCAGGAAGGCCTTGGAGGTGAGGGCGAGGGTGATGACCACCAGGGCCAGCCAGTGGTGGCTCGGCGGGAACCAGACGAAGAGGTTCGTCGAGCCGACCACGGGCATCGGGCCTACGGAGATCGTCCAGCGCCGCTCGAGGAGGAGTCCCAGGGCGGCATCCACGGCATAAGCGAAAGCGAGCTGGGTCAGAATCCAACCCAGCTCGCCTCGCACCGGCGGCCAGTAGAGCGCCCAATACGCGAAGAGCACCACCTGGAGGAGCGCGGGCACCAGGTGGGAGGGCTTGAAGCGCAGCCCGACGCTGAGCTTGGACTTGGTGCTCAGGGTGGAGCCTCGCTCAGAGGAGCAGGGCCATCGCCGCCCAGGTCATGAAGCCCGTCGCTACCGGGATGCTGAAGTTATCGTCGACGCGCACGCTGGCGAGCTCCGCGATGGCGCCGCTGAGCCCGGCGACGACGGCGATGAGGAGGGCGCTGCCCATCGGCACAGCGGGATACCAGAAGTGCTGCACGGCCAGGGCGAGGGCGAAGCCGGTGATGGCGAAGGTCATCGTGCCCTCGAGGCTGCGGTTCTTGCGGAGGCGGATGCGGCCCCAGCGACGACCGACGGCGGCGGCCGAGGGATCGGCGAGGGCCAGGACCACCAGGCCGATCGAGCCTGCCATCGAGGGCAGCAGGATCGCCATCGGCAAGAGCGCCGTGGCGAACCAGGTGGCCGAGTTGACCGCGTGGCGCTCGTGGGGGTGGGCCACCCGCTCGAGGCTGCGGTAGAGGATCTCGTTCCAGCGCGGCCAGATCCGCCGGGTGGTCTCGAGGCTCCACGCCAGGGTGAAGAACGAGACGGCCGTGATGACGAGCCCGGTGTGGGACATCACGTGCTCGACGCATGCGAACGCGAGCAGGCCGTTGAGCGCATGGAAGACGGCGCGCCAACGATTCGTGCCGCGGATCTCCGGCAGCTCGACCCGATGCTGCCTCAGGCGCGTGGCGATAGCCGTGTACTGGGGCTGGAGCGCCTTGAACTGCGCCTTCCAGTCCACGTGGGGGAAGGAGGGGCGTGGCATGGGCGGCAGGGCCGGCATGCTCGGCCTCGGCACCCGCAGCTCCGCGAGGGTGCGGACCGCCTCGGCGAAGCGGGTATCCCTCAGGTCGGCGCCCCGCTCCTCCATGCTCGCGAGCACGACGCGAGCCCGCTCGCGGACCCGCTCCATGCGATCCCGGGCGGCCTGGGCCAGCTCGGCCTTGAAGATGGCCGGATCCAGCTCCCGGATGAGGGCGTAGAGCTCCTCGGCGAGCCGCTGGCTCTCCAGTTGAAGTGCGACGTCCACGGGGGGCTTTGTTCCACGAGTCCTCGTTGGGGGCAAGTCTGGGGTAGGGTAGTGGCCGTGCAGAGCCACCCTATCGTCTCCGTCTCCGCGCTCGTCGCCCTGCTCCTCGCTGTCGGTCTCGGCCCCCTCGGGGCCTGTGGCGGCGGGGGCAAGGTCCTCGAGCCCCGCCCGACCCCGCCGCCGGCCGAGCCGGAACCACCTCCGGATCCCTTCGACGAGTTCTCGGGCGAGAGGGTGCCCCTCGGCCAGCGCTTCCGCCTGGGCAACAACCCCAAGGGGGTCGAGGGGGTGCGGGTCGTCTTCCACCTCGTCAAGACCGACTGGACGGTCTTCGAGCTGCCGAACGGCGGCGAGGACAAGACCGGCCACGCGGTGATCCTCCTCACGAAGGGGGAGGAGTCCAAGCAGGTGCGGATCACCTCGGGCGACGTGGGCTTCGGCCTCGGCGCCCGGATCGAGGTGGGGGAGGTGGGCGACGAGCACGTCGACGGCCGCTTCTTCGCTTTCGCGGACCTGACGGTCACGGCCCAGTAGGGGCAGGACGCGATGCCAGGAGCTCCTGCTTCGCTCTTCGGTGCGCTCCTCGTGCTATCCACGTGCGCCTGCGGCAGCGGCGAGACCGGCGCGGCCGAGGAGCCGGCCCACGCCCTCGCCGCGGATACCAGCGGAGGCCTCGAAGGAGGGGCCGACGCCATCGCGGCCGCGGGGGTGGCTCCGTCGATCGACCCGGGGGCGCAGGCGCTCGACCTCTCCCTGCCGAGCCCCGACGTCGCCCTGCCCGAGGGGCTGAGCCTCCGGGTCGTGAGCTGGAACCTCCACGGGGGCGGGGACGCCAGCGAGGAGGCCATCGGGCAAGCGATCGCCTCGTGGGATGCGGACCTCGTCCTGCTCCAGGAGAGCCCCTACAACGTCTCCGACGCCGTACGACTCGCCGCGGGCTTCGGGCACATGGCGGCCATGAGCGATAAGGCGATCCTGGCGAACGTGGAGCTCGTGGACGCGGAGGTGATCGACCTCGGCGACCGGGACACCCTCAGAGCCAGGGCCACCTGGGCCGAGACCCTGACGGTCTCGATCTACAGCGTGCACATCGGCTGGAACGTCGAGGGGGATCAACAGGCGGCGATGCTGGTGGACGAGCTGAAGGTGGATCCTCTCGGCCACAAGATCGTCGGGGGTGACTTCAACGACGAGCACGGCTCGACCCAGATCACCCGCCTCGAGGAGCTCCTCGCGGAGAGCTTCACCGTCGCGGGCTGGCATCCCTCCGACCGGATCTCGTGGCCGGCCACCGAGTTCGACGGCAAGGAGGGCTCACAGCTCATCGACCTGATCTTCACGCCAAGGGCCCTCGGTGCCCTCGTCGAGCATGCGGACGTGCTCAACCTCGATCCCCCCCTCTCCGATCACAAGCCCTCCCTGGTCGACCTCCGGCTGCCCCTGAAGGCCACCTCCCCCTTCTCGTCGGATCCCTTCTGGCCCTACCGGGATCCGTGGCGCGTCGTGCCGCCGGAGGGGCAGCGCCCGCCGAACCTCCTGAGCAGCACGACCGCGTCCACCACCGCACCGCCGGCCGGCTCCTGGTCCGAGGGCTCGGAGAGCGTGGACCTGGGCGCCGAGGCGGACGCCATCGACGAGGGCCTTGGCCGCCTCTATGCTTGGGCCTCCTGGCGGGTCGTGCCGGAGACCCAGGAGCTCGCAGGCTTCTCGTCGAACCTCCTGCACCCCCAGGATCATGGAGAGGTGGTCGTGGTTCTCCGGGATGGACAGGGGCTGGAGATGGAGCGCCTCTCGAGTGGCCCGCGGGACGGCTACGTCATCGAGCCCGGTCTCGCCTGGGTACGAGCCCTCGACGTGCCCCCGGGCGCCCGCACGGCGGAGCTCCACTGGGTCGGACACTGCCACCCTCACGATGGGTCGAGCTGCGATGTCCTCTTCGAGGACCTGTACCTCGGCCTCGACACCCTCCCGGCGCCCCACGCCCGCCTGGCGGGCAACCTCCTCGTCGATCCCGGCGCCGAGGCCTCCTACGACGATCCCTTCGCTCCACCGACGCCGTGGGAGGGCCAGGGTTGGCGCCCCCACGAGGACCTCAGCCTCGATGGTTATGGCTTCTCGCTCTACCCTCCCCGGTCCTGGTCCGGTCACCGCCTCTTCTACGGTGCCGACCGCGTCCACGAGCTGCCGGGCCTGCCCGACGCGGCGCTCACCCAGACCGTCGCCCTCGACGACTGGCCGGCCGTGGCAGCCGCCCGCGACGCCGGGGAGCTGGCCGTTCGCTGGGGTGGACACGTCCGCACCCTCGCGGGGGGCACCGACCTGTACCTCCGGCTCGAGCTCCTGGAGTCCGACGGAGGCCTCTGGCACGCCCAGGCTCCCCCCCCGGTGCGCGTGCCGGAGTGGTGGCTCGTCGAGCACGCGACCAAGGTCCCGCCGGGCATCACCCACCTGCGGCTCGTGCTGGGCGCCGACCTCAGCGACGAGGACACCGCGTGCTACGCGGACGACCTCTTCGTCCGCCCCGAGCGTCATCCGTGATCGGAGAGGCAACCCCACGATGATCCCCGTCGCCGCCCTGGGCCCCGAGCTCCCCCCCGATGTGCGGGTGCTGGCGTGGAGTCTGGACGAGCCGCCCGGCGGCGTAGATCCAGCGACCCTGTCCGCAGACGAGGAGGAGCGGGCCGCCCGCCTGGTGACCAGCGAGCTCCAGGTGCGCTGGCGGAGCGCCCGAGCGGGGCTGCGCTTCGCCCTCGGCCAGCGGCTGGGTCTGCCCGCCGGGCGCCTGCGCTTCCGCCTGGCGGAGGGAGGCAAGCCGGAGCTGGCGTGGCCCGAGGCGGCGCTCCACTTCAACCTCAGCCACAGCGGACCCCAGGCCCTCGTGGTGATCAGCGAGGCTCGCCGGGTAGGGGTGGACGTCGAGATCCTCGGCCGGCGCGTCGAGGTGGAGCACATCGCTGCGCGCTACTTCACCGCGGCCGAGGAGCGCGAGGTGCTCGCCGCGCCCGAGGGGGCGCCGCGGCTCGAGGTCTTCCTGCGCTGCTGGACACGGAAGGAGGCCCTGCTCAAGGGGCTCGGCATGGGCATCGCGACGGAGCTTCGACGCGTCGACCCCCTCGGCTGGCCCGGCTGGGAGGTGCTCGATCTCGCCACCCCGACAGGCACCCTCGGCGCGGTGGCCATGACGCGACGATAGTGCGCCGCGCTGATCCCGTGGCGCTTCCAGCGAGCGGGCCATACAATGCCCACCATGTCCACCAAGTATCGCATCCTCTCCCTGGACGGCGGTCCAGGGACCCCGACCTATACGCGCTATCTCCGTGCGATCGAATACGAGGCACCGGGCTTCCTCGCCAAGGTGAACATGATCGCCGGCACCTCGGACGGCTCGATGGCAACGCTCTTCCTCGCGAGCCGCCCGAGCATCACGCCGGACAACGGCAAGGACGTGGCCGAGTCCCTGGTGGCCTTCTCCGACCAGACCTTCCGGACCTTCCAGCCGGGCCCCTTCGGCGCGCTGCGCATGGCCTCCGGGTTCTTCCCGATGGAGAACAACCGCCGCCTCGAGGCCCACCTGAAGGAGGCCTTCGGACCCAGCAAGCGCTTGGGAGATCTGAACCGCCAGGTCTGTGTGGTGACCTATCGCCTCTGCGGCCCCTACGGCCCCAAGATCTATCACAATTTCGGCAACGATCCCGATCGGGACAGCTACTGCTACGACGTCGCCCTGCAGTCCGGCGCCACGCCGATCGCCCTGCCGATCCGGCAAGGCTGCGCCGACGGCGCGGTCTTCGCCAACAACCCCTCGATGTGTGCCCTGACCACGGCGGTCGCCAACAAGGTGCACCTGCCGGACGTGGACGGCCTCGACGACATCGTCATCTTCAGCCTCGGCGGCGACGAGCGCCGCTTCGCCTCCAAGGAGGACGATCGGGACTTCAGCACCCACACCAACGTCGGCTGGGGCTGGCTCCACTGGCTGGCCTCGATGCGCAACCCCCTCCTCCTCATGGAGCTCCTGCTCAACTCCGACGGCAAAGGCACCGCCTTCCAGTGTGAGCAGCTCATCGGCGATCACTACCTGCGCCTCGCCGTCACGCCGGAAGGCGCGCCGGTCCTCGACTTCCTCGGCATCGTCTTCAACCAGACCCATCGGGTCGTGGACAAGGCCAAGACCACCGCCTCGCGCTGGGATGCGGAGCGAAACACCGATCGATGGTCGCCCAACTTCGAGGAGACCCTCGGCTGGGTGAAGAGGGTATGGATGGAAGAGTGAGCAGCGAGTCCCCGCCGCTCTCCGCGGTGGGGGCTCGCCTCCGCTCGGCCCTCGAGGTCCGCGGCGACATCCCCGTACTCCGGGCCTCCGCCGAGCCCTGGAGCGCAGCCCGCCTGCTCTCCCGTGTCGATCGCCTGGCAGCCCACCTCGACGCGGCCGGGGTCCGACCTGGAGAGCGTGTGGCGCTGCTGGTGGAGCGCGGCGCCGACCTCGTGGCCTCGATGCTGGCCACCTGGCAGGTGGGGGCCACCTGGATCCCCCTCGATCCCGCCTTCCCCGCGGCTCGCATCGAGGCCGTCCTCGAGGACGCCGAGCCGACCTTCGTCCTCCGGCAGGCGGAGCTTCCCCGCGAGGGAGGCCCTGGGCCTAGCCGCCCAGCCGGGGCCCTCCAGCTCCCTGCCGGCGAGGCCGAGGCGTACTGCATCTACACGTCCGGCACGACCGGCCGGCCCAAGGGCGTCCGCATCCCCCACCGCGCCCTCGCGGCCCTCCTCGACGCGATGGCCCTGGCCCCCGGGCTCGAGCCCCACGAGCGCGTGCTCGCCGTCACCACCGTCGCGTTTGACATCGCTACCCTCGAGCTGCTGCTGCCGCTGTGGACCGGCGCGCAGCTCGTCGTGGCCGATCGCGCGACGGCCTCGGACGGCGCGGCCCTCGCCCGGGCCCTGGAGGTCGAGGGCATCACCACCATGCAGGCCACCCCCTCCACGTGGCGCATGCTGCTCGATGCCGGCTGGCGGCCCCCTCGCC
>CAZEHU010000071.1:0-9250 GCA_964511605.1 uncultured Myxococcales bacterium | reverse complement strand
ATGAGCGGGGGCTGCGCGTTCGCTCCTCCTGGTTTGGTCCCGACGACGCCCCCGTGAGGTTCCCGGGGGGCTGGTCCGCGGCGCGCTACGAGTACGATTCGCTCGCCCGCAAGCTCCGGGAGGTGCGGCTCGACGGCGCCGGGCTCTCGATGAACGTCTCCGGGGGCTGGTCGCAGCGCACCTGGAAGCGGGACGCCTGGGGCCGCGTGGTGGAGGAGAGCTTCCTCGACGGGGCGGGGAGCCCCGCGGCGGCGGACGGCTACTCGATCCTCCGGAGGAACTACGGCAGCAATGGCTACCTG
Source organism: uncultured Myxococcales bacterium (assembly GCA_964511605.1). Classification (GTDB taxonomy): domain Bacteria; phylum Myxococcota_A; class UBA9042; order PHBI01; family JACKFB01; genus CAZEHU01. Next base: position 8,948 of record CAZEHU010000071.1, on the reverse strand, counting down.
GCCGAGGTGCGCTACCTGGACGCCTCCGGGCGTTCGGTCAAGGGGCCGGAGGGCTGGTCGGCCCTGCGTTATCAATACGACGATCGTGGCCTCGTCGCCTTCCGGCACTACCGGGACACCCAGGACGTCCCGGGCTGGTCCGGCAAGGGCTACGCATCGGAGCGCTACGTGCTCGATCGCTTCGGGCGCGTGAGGGAGACCATCTTCCAGGATCGGGAGGGGCATCCGACGAATCGGGCCAAGGTGGGCAAGCGCGCTTGGGGCATCGAGAAGGTGGAGTACGATCGCACGGGCCACAAGAGCGAGCAGAGCTGGTTCGACGCCCAGGGGAGGGCCACCGTCGGGGCCGAGGGGGCCCACCAGATCCTCTGGACGTGGAATCGCCGCGGCCAGCTCACGGTGCAGCAGCGCATGACGTCGCCGGGCAACCCTGCCTCCGGAGGGTGGGCACGCCAGCAGTACGGCTACGACCGCTTCGGCCGCCTCGCGAACATCCTGCACCAGGATACGATGGGCCGCCCGGCGGGGGTGTGGAACGGGGTGGGCGAGGTGAAGCTGCTCTACTCGCTGGGGGGACGCCTCGCGGCCCTGAGCTACTTCGACACCGCCGGCCAGCGGATGAACGCGAAGGTCTGCTACCCCGGCACCTGGTGTGGACGCGTGGGCCTGCACGAGGCTCGCTACATCTATGGAGCAGGGGCACGGGAGGACGAAAGCGCGGAGCGCATGGAGCTCTTCACCCTCGGTGGCAAGAGGGTCGCGACCCTCGACTGCTCCAAGGGGCAGTGCTTCTGATCCCCTACCACGAGCTCACGCCGTGGTATCGCCTGCTCGATCCGCTGGAGGGTCCGTGAGGTGCTCGATCCTCACCGTCTGCCTGGACGCGGGGCCGACCATCGAGCAGACCACCGAGAGCGTGCTGGCCCAAGCGGGGGTGGAGGAGCTGGAGTACCTGGTGGTGGACGGGGCCTCTTCGGACGACACACTCGCCCGCCTCGAGCCCTACCGGGGGCGGATCACGCACATCCTCTCCGAGCCGGATCAGGGGCCCTACGATGCGATGAACAAGGGCATCGAGCTGGCCACGGGCGACGCCATCGGCATCCTCAACGCGGGGGATCGGCTCGCGGACGAGCACGTCCTGGCCGAGGTCCTCGCGACCCTCGAGGAGAGCGGGGCCGATGCCGTGTACGCGGACCTCGACTACGTGGACGAAGAGGAGGGTCAGAGGGTCGTACGTCGCTGGCGCTCGGGCGCTTGGGTTCAGGGCGCCTTCCTCAGAGGATGGATGCCGCCGCACCCCACGCTGGTGGTGCGCCGGGAGCTCTTCGAGCGGTACGGAGGCTTCGAGCTGAGCCTCGAGAGCGCGGCGGACTACGAGCTGATGCTGCGCTTCTTCCACGTGCACGGGGCGCGACTGGCCTACCTGCCTCGGGTGACCGTGAAGATGCGGGTCGGAGGGCGGAGCAACGCGAGCCTCCGCCATCGCCTGCGCGCGAACCGCGAGGATAGGGAGGCGTGGCGGTTGAACGGGCTGACGCCGCCGCCCCTCTTGCGGGTTCGCAAGCCGCTGAGCAAGCTCTGGCAGTTCTGGTCGTAGGGACGCCCTCCCCTTCATGGGCAACGAGGAGGATGCGATGCGGGTGATCGTCACAGGCGGAGCGGGCTTCATGGGCTCGCACCTCACCGAGCGCCTCCTCGAGGCCGGGCACGAGGTATTGGTCCTCGACGACTTCTTCACCGGGACGCGAGAGCACCTCGCCGCCGTCGCTGATCACCCGAACCTCGAGCTCATCGAGCACGACATCCGCCGCCCCTACGATCTGCTGGCCTGTGATCGCCTCTACAACCTGGCGTGCCCGGCCTCGCCGGTGCACTACCAGCGCGACCCGATCCGCACCGTCCAGACCAGCGTCCAGGGCATGATCAACGCCCTCGAGACAGCGCGCCGCCACGGCTCGCGGGTCCTCCAGGCCTCGACGAGCGAGATCTACGGCGACCCCTCTGAGCACCCCCAGGACGAGTCCTACTGGGGCAACGTGAACCCCATCGGCCCAAGGGCCTGCTACGACGAGGGCAAGCGGGTCGCGGAGACCCTCTGCTTCGACTACCACCGGGGCGGCGGGGTCGATGTGCGCGTGGTCCGGATCTTCAATACCTACGGGCCACGGCTGAGACCTCGCGACGGCCGCGTGGTCTCCAACTTCATCCTGCAGGCCCTCTCGGGGGAGCCGATCACGATCTACGGGGAGGGAACGCAGACACGCTGCTTCTCGTACGTGGACGACACGGTCGAGGGGCTCATCCGCATGATGGATCAGGACACCTTCGTCGGCCCGGTGAACCTGGGCAACCCCGTCGAGTCCACCATCCGCGAGCTCGGCGAGCTGATCATCGAGCTGACGGGAGCCAGGAGCGAGCTGGTCCGGCGCCCCATGCCCACGGACGATCCCTCCCGCCGCCGCCCCGACATCACCCTCGCCCGCGACCTCCTGGGCTGGGAGCCCAGGGTGGCCCTCCGCGAGGGCCTCGAGCACACCATCGCCTGGTTCGACGACCGCTTGCGCGAAGATCCGGCCTTCGCATCGGATGGTCAGGCGCCGTAGGGCGTCACGCCTCGTCCCGCAGACCTTCGAGTACATCGAGGTAGGCGCTCCCGACATCGGACCAGGGACTCGGCGTCGAGGGGTCGGGGACCTCGGCGCGGAGCAGAGCGTGGCCGAAGGCCATACCGTCGTCGCTCGGGACGTAGATCGCCGCAGCGCCACAGGCCTCTCGGGCGTAGGGACGATCGGCGGCGACGATAGGGGTACCGAGGGCGTGGGCCTCGTAGAGCGGCAGCGCGAAGGACTCGAGGTGGGAGGGGTAGACGAGGGCCCGGGCGTCGCGGAGGAGCGCCAGGGCGCGGGCGTGGGGGACGCGGCCCTCGAAGACGAAGCGCTCGAGGAGGCCGTGCTCGCGGGCGGCGGCCACGAGCTCGGGGGCGTCCTCGGGCTCGAGGGTGAGCCGACACTGGAGGTCGCTGTGCTCAGGGCCCAGGGCGGCCAGGGCCCCGGCGAGGAGGTGGTGGCGCTTGTGGGGACCCGGCGTGGCCACATAGGTGAGGTAGGGAGGCCCGCCGACGGGCTGGGGGTGCTCGACGAGGGGCTCCAGGGTCACCCCATGAGGGATGACGTCGATGCGCTCCCGCGGATAGCCGTAGCGGGAGGCGATGCGAGTAGCCATGTCCTCGGTCTGGACGGTGGTGCGGGTCACCGAGGGCAGGCCGAGGCGCAGGTAGCGCTCGATCAGGCGGACCTTCAGGGCCAGCGGGGAGGCGCGGGGCAGATCGCGATCCTCCGGAGCCCACGCGAGGTGGGCGAGGTGGATGAGGAGGAGCTGGGGGACCGGGCAGGCGGGCAGGGAGGTATCCGTGAGGGAGAGGAGCACGTCGGCCTCCCCGCGCTCGAGGGCCTGGCGGAGGACGAGGTTCTCGACGCGGAGCTTCTCGGCGAGGCCAGGTGCCACCTCGATGATCTGCACGGCGCCGCCTGCGTCCTCGGCCAGGGGGCGGGGCTCCGCGGCCCAGGCCCTCGGGAGGTAGATCAGGAGCTCGTGGCCAGTGCCCCAAGGGCCCTGTCGGGCCGGAGCCTGGCGGATCAGCTCGCGGACGAGTTGGCGCCCGACGATCCCGCTCCCGGCCCCGCGCAACGTACCCGCATGCACCGCGATCCTCATCGTTGCCATCGTAGCCCAAGTGGGGAGCGGGCGTGGCCCCGGATGCTCGCGCGCATCCGACAAGCGACCGCGGCCTTGACGGTGTGGTATCGGCCGCCGGACCATGAATAGGTGGACCCCTCGCCCCCGTCCCCTCCGCCCTCCGAGGCGGCCTGGAGCAGCCTCCGCGCGTGGCTGGGGGGCCCCGGACCGCGCGACGCCGCGCCCTTCGGGGAGATCGCCGCAGCGGCCCGGATCGGCCACGTCGTACGGCTCGCCGCGGCGGCGAGTCCGGACTTGGAGGAGGAGCTCCGGCCGGACGTGGAGCGCTCAGTGTCTGCGAGCCTGGCTCATGCCGAGGCCGAGCAGGTGCTGGCGGCGGCGTGCGAGGGCTACCGGGTCGTGCTGATCAAGGGCTCGGCGACGAGCCGCCTGCTCTACGCCGACCCGACGCTACGGGATCCCGGCGACGTGGACGTGCTGGTGGCCGACGACGCCCTCGAGCCGATCCTGGAGCGCCTGATCGCTGGCGGTGCCCAGGAGAGCACGGTGGCCAGCCTGCGCTGGGGCATGGACCGCCCCCACCAGCGAGTGGCCGACTGGTGCAGGCCCAAGAGCACGGTGAGCCTAGACGTACACCGGAGGCTTCAGCGCTGGGACCTGCCGGACGTCGATCACGAGGAGCTCCTGGACGGAGCCATCGCGCACCTGGCGGCGCCCCTGCCGGTCCCTCGCCCCGAGCACGCCCTGCTGATCGCCCTCGTCCACGCCGCAAACGACGCCTACGCCTCCGACCTCAAGGGCTGGGTGGACGTGGCCGGGCTCTGCCGCGGGGAGTCCCTGGACTGGGGGCTGGTCCTCCGCACCGCCGAGCGCTGGCGCGCGCGCACCCTCACCTGGACGGGGCTGCGCATCGCGGAGCGCTGGCTCTCGGCCCCGGTCCCAGGCGGAATCTGGACCGCCCTCGCCCCCCCTGCGGCCGCCATTCCGATGCTCGACGCGCTCATCGGCGGCCGAGGTCGCAGCCCCTCCACCCACCACGGCCGCGCCAACCGCCTGCTGTTGCCGATGATCCTGCGGGACGGCATCAAGGATCGGGTCAGCCATGCCTGGAAGCGCGCGCGCTTCACCGCGATCGCCCAATCGTCCCGCCTGACGCATCCCAGCGGCGACGCGCCGTCCTTCCGCAATGGCATCCCCGTCCTCCCCCCCCGAAAGGGAGAACCCGCGGTCACGATCGAGACGGTCAATGGCCTGCGGGACGGCGATGAGGAGCCTAGTTCAGCTTGATCTTCGAGGCCTTGCAGGTCATGTCGGCGCCGGCCGTGATGTCGGTGGCGGAGCCGGACTCCTGCTTGATGTTCTTGTCGGCTTTGTGCTCGGCGTTGTTCGACGCGTAGGTCTTGATGTCCTTGGCCTCGAGGTTGAACGTGCCGTTCTTGCAGAGGACGTCGATGTCGCCGTTCTTGGTCTCCATCGTGATCTTCTTGTTCTTCTCGTCGATGTAGACGTACTCCTCGCCGGTCGAGTCGTAGATGGCGATGTTCTCGGAGCCGTCCTTGTCGTTGAGCACGATCACGTGGCCGCGCTTGGTCTTGAGCACGATCTTCTCGTCCTTCTCCTCGTCCTTGTCGTCGAAGAGGAGGAGGTGGCCGGAGCGGCTCTTGAGGAAGCGCGAGGTGTTCTTGCCGTCGAGGGCGTTGTTGTCCTGGCAGGTGGCCTTGATGCCGAGGTCCACGCCCATGGGATCGGTCGTATCGTCCGCGGAGTTCCCGTTGACCGGCGGGAGGTCCACGCCGTTCCAGAGGGCCCCCACCACGATCGGCCGGCGGACGTCGCCGTGCTCGAACATGCAGAGCACCTCGTCGTCGGGCTCCGGCAGGATGTACAGGCCACGGCCGAGGCCCGCCATCTGGGTCAGGACCCGTGCCCAGGTGCTCTGGAAGTCCTCCTTGTCGCCCACGTCCGTGGAGCGGATCCAGGGGAACTTCACCTTGACGCGGTACTCACCCTCGGGGTGCTTGTTGTCGACGACGATGCCGATGACGACACCGTAGATGCGCCGTCCGGCGCCTCCCACACCACCAATGTCCATCGGGAGCCCTCCCTACCTTTCGAGCCGGCACTGGGCCAAGGACCATCCCCCGAGACGCTCGCAGCCTACCGGACAGGGCGGGGCCTTGGCAATGATGGTTCGCCTTACTCCGCGTGTTCCCCCGATCTTCTGGGACCTTCCGTCGCTTTCTTTGCCTCGGGCGATCGGCCGGCGCATCTTCTCCCCGTGCGCGCCCACCTCCCATGCCTGGTAGGGATCACGCTGCTGGCCTGCGCCTCGCCGGCCACCGCGGAGCCCTTGGGGCCCCTCTTCGAGGCCCTGCGCCGCCTCGAGGCCGGGGAGGCCACCGGCCGCGTCCGCATCGGCTGGTTCGGCGATAGCGCGATCGTATCCGATGGCTACACCTCGGAGGTGCGGAGCCGCCTCCAGGAGCGCTTCGGCGATGGGGGGCCTGGCTTCGTCCTGGCGGCGCCCGCCTTCTCCGGCTACCGCCGCGCGGGGCTCCGCCAGAAGCACACGGGCTGGGAGACCTCGAACGTCCTCCGGGGCGCTCGGCGCGACGGACTGTACGGCTACGGCGGGGTGCAGGCCTCGAGCTGGGGCGGCGCCTCGACGACCCTCACCCTCTCGAAGGGCTCCGATCCCCTCGAGGAGGTCCGCGTGCACTACAGGAGCTCGCTCAAGGGGGGCACGCTGGAGCTCTACCTCGAAGGCAGCCGCGAGCCGGCCCTCACCCACCCGGTCACGGCGGAAGCGGAGGCGGATCACGTCTGGCAGGCGACACTCCCCGCGCCGGCGTCGGCGGTGAAGCTGCGGGTCGGCGGCGGCCGGGCACGCGTCTATGGGATCGCCCTCGAGCGGGCGGCCCCCGGCATCGTCCTGGACGCCATCGGGGTCGTCGGTCTGCGCGCCCGCCGTTGGCGCAACGCGGACGCCGCCCACCTCGCCGAGCAGGTGCAGCAGCGGGACCTGGGCCTCGTGGTCATCAACTTCGGTGGCAACGAGCGGGTGGACCCGGGCCTGAACGCGCGGACCCACCAGGCGCAGGTCGAGGAGCTCCTCGGCCTCCTCCGGCAGCCGGCCGATCTGCCCTGCCTGGTGATCGGGCCCCTGGCCCACGGGACGGATCCCGCGGCCGGGGATCTGGACCTCGACCCCCGCCTCGCGACCCTCTACGCGGCCCAGCGCGCCGCAGCTTCCAAGGCCGGCTGCGCGTTCTACGACACGATCGCTGCCATGGGCGGCCCGGAGGCGGTCCGCCTCTGGCGCGACAAGAGGCGCATCGGGGGCGACCTGGCGCACCTCAACGGCCGCGGGCATCGGGCGCTCGGCCAGGACATGGCCACCTGGATCCTGGCCCGCTACGACCTCTGGGCGAACCCGACCGCGGCCGTGCGGCCTACAGCTCCTCCGCCCGATGGCACGCCACGCGATGCCCAGAACCCTCCGCCGCCTCCAGCCGAGGCTCCTCGCTAGCGCAGAGATCGACCGCGAAGGGGCAGCGGGTATGGAAGCGGCAGCCGCTCGGGGGACGGAGTGGGCTCGGCACATCCCCCTGGAGGATCACGCGCTCGCGCTGGCGCTCGGCGGCGGGATCCGGGATCGGCACCGCCGACAGGAGCGCCTTGGTATAGGGGTGCTTCGGGCGGAGGTAGATGTCCTCGTAGCTCGCGAGCTCGACGAGCTTGCCGAGGTACATGACCGCCACGCGGCTCGAGAGGTGGCGGACGGCCGCGAGATCGTGGGCGATGAAGAGGTAGGTGAGGTGGAAGCGCTCCTGGAGCTCCTCCATCAGGTTCATCACCTGGGCCTGGATCGACACATCGAGGGCGCTGATCGGCTCGTCGCAGACGATGAAGCGGGGTCTCGAGGCCAGGGCCCGGGCGATGCCGATGCGCTGCCGCTGGCCTCCGGAGAACTCGTGGGGATAGCGACGCTTCATGGCCGGGGAGAGGCCGACGCCCTCCATCAGCTCCTCGACTCGCTCCTCGGCCTCCCGGCCGCGGGCGAGGCGGTGGACGCGGAGGGGCTCGGCGATGATCTGGCCCACGTTCATGCGCGGATTCAGCGATGCGTAGGGATCCTGGAAGATGATCTGCAGCTCGCGGCGCAGCGGGCGGAGCTGGGCCGCGCTGAGGCCGACGAGGTCGCGGCCCTCGTAGAGGACCTGGCCGCTCAGTTGTGCAATGGAGGCCTCGTAGAGCTGGAGGATCGCGCGCCCTGTAGTGGACTTGCCGCAGCCGCTCTCCCCTACGAGGCCGAGGGTCTCGCCGGGCATCACGTCGAGACTCAGCCCATCGACGGCCTTCACGAGGCCCTTGACGCGCCGGACGATGAGGCCCTCGTAGAGGGGGAAGTGGACCTTCAGATCGACGAGGCGGAGCAGGGGCTCTGCTTTGGTGGCGGGCGGCTCGGGGGCTGGCTCCATCGGGGGGGCTACGTTCACGGTGTCGCCTCCCCGAGGGGGGGCGGCTCCGCGCCGGGGTGTACCGGGAAGTGGCACCAGGCCCTGTGACCGCTGCCTACGTCCACCATATCGGGGAAGTGCCGGCGGCAGACCTCCTGCACGCCGCTGCAGCGGGGGGCGAAGGGGCAACCCGCGCCTCGCTCGTCGAGGTCCGGGGGGCGGCCCGGGATCGAGTAGAGGCGCTCGTGGTGCTGCTCGTCCACGCGAGGCAGGGAGCGCAGCAGGCCGAGGGTGTAGGGGTGCACTGGGCGAGCGAAGAGGTCGTCGATGGGTGCCGACTCCATCACCTTGCCGGCGTACATGACGATCACATCGTCGGCCATGCCGGCCACGACCCCGAGGTCGTGGGTGATGAGGGTGATCGCCATGTGGGTCTCGTGCTGGAGGGTCTTCAAGAGCTCGAGGATCTGGGCCTGGATCGTCACGTCGAGGGCCGTGGTGGGCTCGTCGGCGATGAGCAGCTCCGGGGTACGGAGGAGCATCATCGCGATCATCACGCGCTGGCGCATGCCGCCCGAGAACTGGTGCGGGTAGTGGCGGTAGCGTGTGCCGGCATCGGGGATACCGACGCGCTCGAGCATCTCGATGACCCGGGGCATCGCCTGCTTGGGCCTCAGCCCCTCGTGGATCTCCAGGACCTCCGCCATCTGGGTCGAGACGCGCAGGTAGGGGTTCAGGCTGTGCAGCGGAGCCTGGAAGATCATCTCGAGGCGGGTGCCACGGAGGCGG
>CAZEHU010000070.1:0-9281 GCA_964511605.1 uncultured Myxococcales bacterium | reverse complement strand
ATGGCGCGGGCCTGCTCGCTCCGACCCTCCGCCTCGCTCTCCTCGACGGTCGGGGCCTCGTTGTCCGGCGAGGTGTCGCTTCCGCGGAGGGCCTCTTCGAGCCGGCGATCGGACACGGCGGTTCGGCCGAGGGCGGCTGGGCGCGAGATGGGCCCGAGGGCCCGCGCGCCGGGCACGGTGGCCCGTCGTCGCGGCCCCCCCATCGGGCGGCTCGGTGCCGGCGGCGGGGGAGCGGGGCGCCGTACGCGGGCACCCGTCCTGCGCGTCGGAGCGTCGTCCACGAAGACCGGCAGGTTGCCGGGCACCGGGTCGTTGGCGTCGGCGTCGAGGCCCAGCCACTCCGCGATCATCTCGCCGGTATCGGGCAGATCGCTCTCCTCGCTGGAGGTGCCTTGATCGAAGAGGCGGCGGACGCGCATCTTCCGCCCGGCGTCGGGGTCGACGAGCTGCATGCCCTCGCCCGTAGGCTCGAGCACGCCGCTCTGCACGAGGCCCTCCGCCCCCAGCTCCTCACAGGCGAGGTGGAGTGCGGCGATCCAGTGATCTGCCTCGAGCTCGAGGGTCATCTGGAAGGCCCCCGGAGCTTCGCCGGGGATCACGATCTCGAAACGCGGCATAGGCTGGGCGAGGGTTCCTGTCGGCTGCGCCCGGGATCCTATGCTACAGCCCGCGCCATGGTCGACCTCCACCCGGCCCTGAGCCTCGTCCGTCGACTCGCCGCGGCCGATCCCGCGGCCGCCGCGGAGGTCGCTGCGCTCGGGGAGGCGGAGCTCGCGGATCTGCGCCGCGATGCGCCGCGTGCGCTCGCGCTGCCGCCGGAGGAGGTCCTCGATGTCCTCGACGCGGTGCTGTTGGCTGCCGAAGCGCCAAGGGCGCTCGAGCTCCTCGCGGCGACGGGGCTCTGTGCCGTGCTCCTGCCGGAGGTGGAGGCGCTCAGGGGATTCCACGAGGGCTTTCGCGTCCATCACAAGGATCTGTGGCTCCACACCCTCGAAGTGATCGAAAGGATGGCCCCGGACCGAGACCTCCGCTGGGCCGCGCTCCTCCACGACATCGGCAAGATCGCCACCCGTGACATGGACGAGGGAGGCCGCGCCACCTTCCACCACCACGAGCGTGTGGGAGCTGCCTGGGCCCGCGGGATCTTCGCGCGCCTCGGCCTGCCGGCCGAGCGCGCCACGCGCATCACCTGGATCCTCGAGCAGCACGGGCGCGTCAACGCCTACGAGCCGGGCTGGTCCGACCGGGCGGTCCGCCGCCTCGCGCGGGAGGCCGGCGACGGCCTCCAGGATCTGCTCGCCTTCAGCCGCGCCGACTTCACCACCCGCAGGAAGCGCAAGGCGGCCCGAATCCGCCGCCACCTCGAGCACCTGGAGGGGCGCCTCGAGCGCCTCGCCGCCGAGGACGCCTGGGAAGCTCGCGCTGCCCTCCCGCGGGGTACCGGAGATCACGTGCGCGAGGCCCTCGGCCTCGATCCCCACGAGGGAGGGGGCCCGGCCCTTCGCGAGGCCATCGACTGGCTCCGGGCCGAGGTCGCTGTAGGCTCCCTGCCCCGCGACGCCGAGCCTGAGGTCTACGTCGAGGCGCTACTCGAGGCGCGGGAGGGCGCGGGAGGTTCGCCTCAGAAGGGGTAGAGCAGCTCCACATGGAACGCGAAGCCATCCTCCTTCTGGGTGCATCTCACGCCCGTCAGGCTCTCTGGATCGGGGTCCACCACGTACTCGATGCAGCGAGGCTCGCCCAGGGAGTCGAGCACCACGGCGCCGTCCACGCGGATCGGGATCTGATCGCCGAGGAGCCAGCGCAGGCCGCCGCCTGCGGAGGTGCGGATGCTGGTGGAGTGGAGCTCGTCGTGGGTCATGGCCAGCCCCCCGAAGTCGACGAAGGCTGCGGACCACACGCCGAGGTCCTCGAGGAGGGGGATACGCAGCTCGGCCGAGCCGTTGATCACCACGTTGCCGCCTCCGTCCTCCCGGTAGTCGAGGATGTCGGGCTCGAGCACGCCTTCTACGTCGTAGCGGCCGATGGCGTGGTCCGCGAACCCGCGCATGCCGTTCGAGCCGCCCAGGGTGAAGCGCTCGTTGGCCGGGAGGAGGACCGTCTTGCCCTCGTCCTTGTCGGCGACGGCGGCCCCGTAGTGGATGAACGCCGCGATGATCGGGCCCCCCATGACCTCCCGCGCGAACTCCGCGGAGAGCTCCCACTTCACGAAGTCGACGAGCTCGGCGACGCCCTTGTCCTCCAGCTTCTCCCGGTCCACCGCGAGGATGTACTTGAGGCCGGCCGCCAGGGCGATGCCGCGCCTCGGGTTCAGGGGGTTGTCCTGGGTATCCCATCGCCAGGTGAGCGAGGGGGTGTACTGGGGCTGCAGGCTGTCCAGCTTCGAGCAGTCGGTCTCGGCCGAGTCGAAGCAGATCAGCGAAGCCCGTGCGCCGACGCTCAGCGGCATGCGCGCTATCAGAGGCACCGACAGGCTCACGCCCGTACCGATCTCCGTGCGGTCGAGCTGCTCGTTGACCCGGTCGATCTCCGCCAGCAGCTCGAAGCGCAGGTTCACGTTGCTGTCGAGGAAGCGCGGCACGTCGAGGGAGGGCACCAGCGAGGCCAGCCGCAGGGGCTCGGTGGTCGAGGTGCCCACGTCGATGGGCAGGGAGAGCCGGTAGCCCCGGCCGAGCCAGTGGCGGTCGTTGTACTCGGCACGCGCGCTCAGGAGCACGTCCGGTAGCGACAGGCTGAGCGGCCTGCCCAGGCCGGAGGTCTGCCGATCCCCGCTGGCGATGGCCTGGCCCACCAGCGAGCCCACCAGCGGCGGCGCCCGCTTGTCTCGGTCGCTGTCCCGGTCGATGGTCCGGAAGCCGGCGTAGAGGTCGACGAAGCGGGTCTCCGCCTCCTCCACCGAGACCACCAGACCCACGTCCTGCCGCGGCGGCGACTCCTCGAGGCCGATGCGATCGATGGTCACGGCGTTGAAGACGCCGAGGTTCCGGAGCTTGCCGGTGACCTCCGCGATCTCGCTGTCGACGTAGGGGCTGCCCTCCGGCGGCAGGTCGCGGAGGAGGACCTCGGGGTCGGTCTTGAAGTGGCCCCGGTAGTAGATCTCCCCGACGGTCGAGCGCGGGCCCTCCGAGATGGCGATCGCGACGTCTACCTTCCGGGACCTCACCTGCTGGCAGTCACCACCCGCGGGTGGGCTGTCCTCCGCGTCGCAGAGCGCCGTGACCGTAGCCTTGTGGTAGCCGCGCTTGTGGTACCAGCGCTTCACGGCCTTCATGCCCTCGTCGAGGTACCAGGTGCCGAAGGGCTGGCCCCCCTTCAGCTTCAAGAGGCGCTGCACCGTGGCGTCGTCCATCGCCTCGTTGCCGTGGAAGCTGAGGTAGCCGATCCTCGTCCGGGGTCCCTCCTCGTAGGGCGTCTCTACGTAGACCACCATCTCGCTCTTCCGCTTGCGCACCCGGAAGCCGCGGTCCTGGAAGGTGTACTCCCAGATGATCCAGGCCCCCTTGTCCTCCACGCTCCGCACCGGGTCCGAGTCCTCCTTCAGGCCCTCGAGCAGGAAGCGGAAGTCGTAGAAGCCACGCTCGTTGTAGAAGCGACGGAGCTTGATGAGGTCGAAGAGCACCCGGTCCACCGAGACGTAGCCGCCCGTGCCGAGCGCATCCCAGACCTTGGTATCGAGCACCTCGAGCACTTCGCTCTCAGGGAAGCTCCGGCGCCCCCGCAGGATCACCCCCTGCACCCTGCGCTCGTAGTTCAGGGTGATCAGGTAGTCGATGGTGCCGCCCACAGGCCCCCAGCCCTCCTCGGAGCGCGGCGCCGCCCGATGCTCGAGCTCCACGTCCGCAAAGAGGTAGCCCCGATCCTGGAGCGCCTGATGGATCGCATCCACTCCCCGCTCCGCCTCGCCGCGGTCGAAGACCCCCGAGGCCCCGAAGGGCAGGGACTCCCGCCAAGGCTCGAGGGCCTGCCGCTCCCAGTCCGCCTCCGAGAGCGAGTCGCGTGCCGCCCCGAGGGGATCGCGGAAGCGGATGGCGGGCTCGGTCCGCGTCTCCGCCAAGGCCGGCGTATCCCGCTGCCACAGGCGGACCAGCCAGCAGCGATCGGTCTGGATGACCACCGAGAGGGTCAGCGGATCTCCACTCGCCTCCACCTCGACGTCTGGACGCGCGAAGCCGATGGACTGGAAGAAGGTCTCGAGGCGGCGGCGGATGCGGCGGCGCTCGCGGCTCGTGACCACGTCGCCGACCCCTAGACCCACGAGCCTTCGGATCCTGCGCGGGGCCACCGTGGGGCAGCGGAGCGGGGCCCCTCGAGGGCGCTCGGCCTTCTGCCAGTCGATCTCGATGGCCTTGATGCGGCTCATCTCCCCCTCGTCGATGTGGACCACCACGTCGACCGTGGTGCGCTCCACCCGCCGCGCCTCCAACCGGACCTCCACGTCCTCGAGGCCCTCGCGCCGGTAGAAGCGCTTGATGGAGTCGATCTGCCGCCGCACCGTCTCGCTCTCGGCCTCGAGGCCCGGGGCCACGTTGAGGATCGTGCCGGAGCGCAAGAAGACGCGCTTGCGGATCTCCTTGGCTGCGAAGGCCTCGTTGCCCTCGAGAGAGACCTTGCGCACGAAGGTATTCATCGCCGTGTGGAAGACCAGCATGGCCCCGCCCGGGAGCTGGCGGCAGCGCAGCACCACCTCCCGGAAGAAGCCGGTCTGCTCGAGGCGCTCGACCGCCAGGTCCCGGGCTCGGTCGGTCAAGGTGTCGCCACGCTCGAGGTCGGTCAGAGAGAGGAAGTGCTCGCCCCCCCCCTGCTGCCGGCAGCGCCGATCCTCGCAGCCTTTGAGCGCCACGGAGCGGATCGTCTTGCCGATGCAAGGATCCGAGTGCCGGGCCCGGAAGACTGGACCGTCCTTGTCCACGTCGGTGGGCTCTTCGTCGGTGGGCTCTTCGTCGGTGGGCTCTTCGTCGGTGGGCTCTCCGGTGGGGGCCTCCACGGGCTCGGGCTGCGGGGCAGCCTCCGGCTCGGCGGCCGAGGCCTCGAGGGGCCAGAGCACTCCCAGGAGCAGGGCGGCGATGGGGAGCAGGCGCCTCACTCGAGGGGGATCCGGTACTTGAACCGGGCCTCGTAGGTCTGGGTGGGGTTGGCGGCGTTGTCGATGCGCTTGAGGTTGCCCTCGAGGGAGAGCTGGTCGGAGATCTGGAACTGGAAACCGGCGGTGACCCGCGTCTCCTCGGCCTGCTGCACCACCCGGGTTCGGAAGCGGGCGAGGCGGCCGAGCTGGTTGACGATGTCGGTCTGTACGCGGCCCTCGGCGTCCACTCGGACGTTCAGGGCGTCGAAGATCGGCGCGCCGATGATCGACTCGGCGAGCTTGCCGAAGTCGTACGAGAGGCCGACGCTCGCCATGCTCTCCGCCGACTCGCTGCGGGGGCGCCCGGTCAAGATGAGGGACTGGCAGTCCGCCTTGGTGAGGGTGGGATCGTCGGTGGACCAGAAGTCGATCTCCGGCTTCGAGGGCCGGCCACGGATGCCCACGGAGACCGTGACCTCGCGCTCCTCGTCCTCCCCGCTGTCGCCGCCGGAGATGAGGTAGGTGATGACGGTCTGGAGCTCCAGGTCGAGCTGGGGCTCGGCGGGATCGCCGTCGAAGGTCACCACACCGCGGGCGAACTCGAACTCTCGCCGGATGAGGTCGTAGAAGACCTGGCCACCGGGCACCACCTCGACGGTGCGGAGCACCTGGAGCTCGTCGAGGGTGCCCTTCACCTTCAGGTCGAAGCTGGCCTCGAGGTCGGTGCGGCCCATGGGGAACTTCGAGCGCACCTCGAAGTCGTCGCTCTTGGCTGTCAGGTTCAGGGTGAGGGCCTTGAGCAGGGGCACCTCCTCGGTGATCGGCTTCGAGTAGGAGTCCTGGGTGCCGCCGCCCACCACCTGGCCGAGCGCCTCGAAGGTCTTGTAGTAGCTGCCCTCGGTGACGAGGACCTCGCCGCTCAGGCGGAGGGCCATGCGCTCCTCGTCCGAGAGGCTCGTCGCCTCGAGGTCGAGGTTGGGGTTGAAGGTGCTGTGCAGCTCGCCAGGCACGCTGATGAACAGATCGTTGCCCCGGAGGTGGAGCTCCGCGCTCTCCGGCGCCATCTCCTCGAGCACGATCTCCCCGAAGAGCTCGAAGCGGCCGTCGTCCATGTCTCCAGCGATGCGCGCGTTGTCCCGCTTGGGCAGGATGACCCGCATGATCTTGCCATCCTTGCTCGGGCGGAGGAGCACCGAGCTGGTGGGGTCGAGGCGGAACTCGCTCGCCATGCCGCGAGGCACGAATTCCACGTCCGGCAGCTCGACGCGTCCGCTGATGAGCGGCTGGGCGGCTGGGCCGCCGACGTGGAGCATGCGATCGTCCCCCTCGAAGAGGCAGCGGGTGCCGACGCGGGCGGCGGTCTCCGCGTCTTCTCCGACCCGGAACGAGCCTTCGAGCACGCTGAACGCATCCCTCAGCGGCTCGAGGGAGCCGAGCTGGGCGCCTCCTGCCACGTGGATGTCGAGGGTGGTGTCCTCGTCGAAACCCACGAGGCCGCAGACCGTCAGGCTCTCCTCGAGGCTGCGGCCGATAGCGAATGGCTGGAGGTGGACCCCCGCATCGTCGAGCACGATGTAGAGCTCGCTCTGGGTCACGAAGGTCACGTCCCCCCCGGGCAGGACCAGCTTGGCGTCCCCGGTGGGGATGTCGTTGCGCAGCTCCCAGCGCAGCGGATCTTCGGCGAGCCAGAGCTCGAGCTCGACGATGCCGGAGGCCGCGAGCTCGGTATCGGGGACGCGGATGAAGGGCAGGATCGAGTAGACGTCGGTATCGCCCGCCTCGACTCGGATGAGGACTCGGCGGGGCTGGAGGCCCCTCATCTCGATGCCGCTGTTGTCGAGGAAGCTCAGCCCGGGGAAGCTCTCCTGGGCAGAGAGCGCGACCCAGGTCGGCGAGGTGGTCTCGAGGTTCACGATGCCATCGCCGAGCTGGATCTCCCCGAAGGCGAAGTCATGCAAGCCGACCGATCCCCGCAGCTTCGGTCGCTTCAGGGTGCCGCTGAGCTCGATGTCGCTCGATACCCGCCCCTTCAGATCTCCGCCGGCCAGGGCGTTGACCGCGTCGAAGGGGAGCTGTTGGGTGCGGACCCGGGCCCGGAGGCGCTCGGAGCCCTTCTCGAGGCTGCCGTCGATGCGGAGGAGGTCCCCGGAGGCCAGGGTGATCGCCAGGTCCTCGACCGCGATGCGCTTCCTGTCGGCCATCAGCTTCGCCGCGACGCTGCTCGCCTTCTCGCCGTGGGCCGCCACCTCCCCGGTCTTCACCTCCGCGGTGCCGGTGAGGGTATTCATGGGGTCGGCCAGGGTGCCGGCGATGCTCCGGCCATCGAGGCTCACCACCGCCTCGACCCCGATCTCCGGAGCGATCTTGTGCAGCGGGATGCCCCGGAGCCGCAGCCTCGAGACCTCGAAGGGGAGGTCCGGGTCCAGATCGCTGAGGCCTGTGCCCCACAGGCGCACCTCGCCCGCCCCGATGACGTGCCCGAGGGGCGTGACTGCATCGAGCCCCTCGACCGAAGCGACGCCTTCGTGGAGGCCGAGGATCACATCGACGCGACCGACCGAGAGGTCCTGGAAGCGGGCCCCCTCCGCCTCGAGGCGGCCCTCGAGCTCGGGGGACTCGAAGGTGCCGCCGATGTGGGTCTCGTCCAGCACCACGCGGCCGGCGACGCCCCCGACACCGAAGGGCTCGAGGAGCGCCCCGAGGTCCGCGATGTGCACGCTGGTCTCCAGGTTCATCGTCTCCTGGGCCAGGTCGACCTGCCCCGAGAGCGCCACCCGATCGTCGCCGGAGAGTACCGTCAGGTTGCGGACATCGAGGGCGATGGCGGACTCCAGCCGACCGCTCGACAGGGCTGCCCCCTCCGGCGCGATCGAGGCGCCGACGCCCCCGCCCACGATGACCGTCTCCGCGAGAGGCAGGGCGTCCGAGCCCGCCCAGTCCAGGGTGAGGGCGTCGAGGCGCGCGTCCAGCGAGAGCCGGCCGGTGGCCTCGTCGATGTGGCCGGCGGTCACGATGGTGCCGTCGAGGGTGCCCTGCGCGAGGGCCTCGAGGGCCGGATCGTCGAGGACCAGGCCGACGAGGGGCGAGCCCAGGGCCGCCGAGGGCCTCAGCCCCTCGAGCCGTAGCTCGGCCTCGAAGTCGGCGAGGGTCGCTCGGACGGGACCGTCGCCCTCGCCCGGCTCCGCCCAGCCCGGGCGGAAGGTGGTGGGGCTGAGGTCCAGGTGGCCGCCGAGGGTCTGCACCTCCGCCTCGTGCACATGGAAGGCGTGGGCCATTCTGCCGTGAGGGGTGACCTGGGGCTCGATGGACACCTCGGCGTGCAGCTCGTCGAGGTCGAGGGTCATCACGTCGAGGTGCGGGGCGTCCAGGGTGAGCTCGGCCGTCGCCTCGGAGAGGGTACCCGAGCCGCGAACCCTGGCTGTGAGGGCTCCGCGGACCAGGCCGCCGAGGAAGTCGGCGGGGAGTGTGCTCTCCGCTGGTAGATCGACGCTTGCCCTCAGCTCCCACGGCACCTCCGCGGAGCCGACGTCCATGCCTCCGCTGCCGCTCAGGTGCCCCCCCGCCACTCCGGCGCTGACGCGCTGAAACTCGAACGCGAGGCCATCCCATGACAGCCCCTGGACTCGGAGGTTGTCGATGGGGACGGAGATGGGGCCGAGGCCCCCTTCGGGTCCCGGCATCGGGCGGAGCTGCGGGGCCAGACGGGTGTCGATGTGCGCGACCCGGAGGCGCGGGGCCAGGAAGCGCATGCGCCCCCGTCCGACCAGGGCGAAGTTCGCCGAGCCGTCGAGCCCCTCGAGGTCGATGGCCAGCTCGGGGGTGCGGACCCGGGCCTGGCCCTCGGAGAGCACGACATTGCCCACGTGGATGTCGAGCAGGATCGGCGGGCCCGGGCTCGGATCCGGGGGGGCGCCCGGGTCGGAGAAGGCGTTGGCGATTCCGACGCTGCCGGCGCTGTCGATCTCCACGCCCACCCAGGGACGATGCACCCGGGCCTCGCGGAGGATGAGGCGGAGCGGGGCGCGCTCGGTGGCCAGCATGCGCACGATGCCGGTGCTGGTGGCCAGGAGCTTGATGTTGGCCTCCACCACGCCGGCGCGGAGGACGTCCTCGCCCCCGGCGCCGCGGATGCGGAGGTCAGCGATGCGCAGGGCCCAGGGGTTGGGACCCCACTGCATCGTCGAGACCGTGATGTTGCCGGGCAGGGCCTCAGCGAGGG
>CAZEHU010000069.1:2512-9342 GCA_964511605.1 uncultured Myxococcales bacterium | reverse complement strand
GTTGATGGGGCTCTCGCCGCCCGGGCGGACGAGGAGCGCCACGAGGAGGTAGCCCGTATGGGCGATGGCGGAGTACGCCAAGAGGCGCTTCAGGTTCGTCTGGTTGAGCGCCATCAGGTTGCCCACCAGCATGCTGGCGACCGCGAGGGAGGCGAGCACCACCTCCCAGCCGAGGGGGCCGGAGCGGAAGGCCTCGGCGCCAAACGAGGTGTAGAGCAGGCGGGCGAGGGCGCCGAAGCCGGCGGTCTTCACGCCGACGGCCATGAAGCCGGTGACGCTGGTCAGCGAGCCCTCGTAGACGTCCGGGGTCCACATGTGGAAGGGCGCCGCTCCGATCTTGAAAGCGAAGCCGGCGACGAGCAGCAGCATCGCGACGCCGGCGAGGGGATCGTCGGCGACGCCCTCGACGAAGTGGAAGGCCTTCCAGATCCCGCTCAGGCTGATCTCGCCGGTGATGCCGTAGGTGAAGGCGATGCCCAGGAGCAGGAAGGCCGAAGCGAAGGCGCCGAGGATGAAGTACTTCATCGCCGCCTCGGCGGCGAAGGGGCTCTGCCGCTTGAAGCCCGCGAGCACGTAGATCGCGATCGACATCACCTCGAGGGCGACGAAGAGGGTCAGCAGATCCGCGGCCGCCACCATCGCCATCATGCCCAGGGTGCTGAACGCGAGGAGCGCATAGTACTCGTGGTGGTCGGCCCCCTGGGCCGGCAGGTAGGGGACGGCAGAGAGCGCCGTCAAGCCTGCTCCGAGCAGGATGATCGCCATCAAGGCCAGGCTCAGGCGATCGAGCACCAGGCTCGAGGCCATCGCCGGATCTTGGAGCGTGATCGGCGCCTGGGTCCACGAGTACCACGTGCCGGCGAGGGCGAGGACGAAGCCCGCGCACACCATCTTGCCGAGCCAACCGGTCGACGGGCGATCGGCCGGGGTATCCCCAGGCGACGCGAAGACCCCGACCATCAAGGAGAGCAAGCCCACGACGGTCACGATGACCAGGGGGCTGGCCATGACGAGGTCGTGCATCATCGCGGGACCTCCTCGGTGGGGGCCGAGGTGCCGGCGTCCGCGGTGCGGACGACCTCGAGGTGGGCCCCATGGGAGGTGGCCACATCAGGGCGGATACCCTGGCTCGCCGCCACATCCGGGCGGCGGGGGTCCCGGACCGGATCCACGTGGGGGCGGGTCTCGGTGACGAGCTGGTCGACGCTGGCGTGCATCGAGCCGAGGAGGGTCCCGGGGAAGAGGCCGATGACGAAGATGGCGATCACCAGCGGCGCGAGGACCAGGGTCTCCCGCAGGTTCAGATCCTCGAGGCTGCGGTTCACCTCGTGCACGATGGGGCCGAAGAAGACCCGGCGGACCATCGAGAGCATGTAGATGGCGCCGAGGATGACGCCGCTGGTGGCGATGACGACGCAGGCCACGACCAGCGCAGGCCATCCCTGGGCGGGATCGGCTGGGAGGCCCTCCATCATCGTGCCGCTGAGGATGAGGAACTCCCCGACGAAGCCGTTGGTGCCCGGCAGGCCGATCGAGCTCATGGTGACGATGATGAAGACCAGGGTGTAGCGCGGCATGGAGGCGGCGAGGCCGCCGTAGTCCTCGATGGCGCGGGTATGGCGGCGCTCGTAGACGACCCCGACGAGCAGGAAGAGGGCGCCGGTGGAGATGCCGTGGTTGATCATCTGGAGGATCGCGCCCTCCACGGCCTGGGTATTGAGCGCGACGATGCCCAGCATCACGAAGCCGAGGTGGCTGACCGAGGAGTAGGCCACCAGCTTCTTCACATCGAGCTGGGCCCAGGCGACCATGGCGCCGTAGACGATGCCGATGGTGCTCAGGATGAGGACCAGCGGGCTCGCTTCCGCCATCGCGTGGGGGAAGAGCGGCAGGGCGAAGCGGAGGAAGCCGTAGGTGCCCATCTTGAGGAGCACCCCAGCCAGGATGACCGAGCCGGCCGTCGGCGCCTCGGTATGGGCATCCGGCAGCCAGGTATGGAAGGGGAAGACCGGCACCTTGATGAGGAAAGCGAGGGCGAAGGCGCCGAAGAGCCAGAGCTGCTCGGTAGGCTCGAGGCGGAGGGCGAGGAGCGCCTCGTAGTCGAAGCTGCCGGCCTCGAGGTACAGGTAGATGATGCCGACCAGCATCAGCAGGCTGCCCACCATCGTATAGAGGAAGAACTTCACGGTGGCGTACAGGCGCCGCTTGCCTCCCCAGATGCCGATGAGCAGGTACATCGGCACCAGCATCAGCTCCCAGAAGAGGTAGAAGAGCAGGAGGTCGGTGGCGAAGAGGGTGCCGAGCATGGCGCTCTCGAGCACCAACATGCTGACGCCGAACTCTCGCCAGCGCTTGTCGATGCTCGAATACGAGCCGATCAGGATCAGCGGCGTCAGGAAGGTCGTCAGCATCACGATCCACAGGCTGATGCCGTCGACCCCCAGGCGGATGGCAGCGCCGATGGAGGGGATCCACTCGATATGCTCGCGAAGCTGGAAGCCCGCCTCGAGGTCGTCGAAGGCGCCGAGCAGGCTCAGCGAGACGATGAAGGTGAGGAGGGCGATCGAGGTCGAGATCGCCTTATGAGCGATGTCCTGGCCCTTGGGCACGAGCCCCATGAACAGGGCGCCGAGGGTGGGCAGCAGGACCAGCCCGCTCAGGATCGGGACGTCCACTCGCTACTCCACGAAGAAGGCCAGGAGGATAGCGGTGCCCACGGCCACCAGGGTCGCGTAGGTCTGGACGTCGCCGGTCTGCACGCGCCGCGCGAGGTCGCCGAAGGCCTTGATGGCGCGGGCGGTGCCCACCACCGCGAGGCCGTCGATGAGGCGCACATCGGCGACCCGGTGGAGGATGCCCGCGAGGTGGCGGAGCGGGCCCGTGATGAGGGCCTCGTAGAGCTCGTCCACGTACCACTTGTTCATCAAGGTGCGATGCCAGGCGGCCCCGACCGGAGCGACGGGCAGGCGCTCGTGCGGGACCAGGTAGACCTTGCGTGCGATGAACCAGCCGGCGACGGCGATCGCCGCGCTGACCCCCATGAGCGTGTACTCGAGGCCGTGGTCGTGGCTGTAGTGGAACCACTCCATGCCGCCCGCGAGGGAGGGCTCGAGCCAGGTGCCGAAGACGTGGGCCCAGGGGGTGCCCACCAGGCCGCCGCCGATGGCCAGGATGCCGAGGATGCGCAGCGGCCAGACCATGACCGACTCCTCGTGCGCGTCGTCGAGCACGTGGGGATCGCCGCGGTACTCGCCCTCGAAGGTCAAGTAGTAGAGGCGGAACATGTAGAAGGCGGTCCCGAGGGCCGCGAGCATGCCCATCGCCCAGGCGATCTTGTAGAGGATCGGGGCCACCCCGGGGTGCTGCGAGGTGAACGCGACGAAGAGGATCTCGTCCTTGGACCAGAAGCCGGCGAGGGGGGGGATGCCGGCGATGGCGATGCAGCTCGCCAGGAAGGTCCAGCGGGTCACGGGCAGCCTCTCCTTGAGGCCGCCCATCTGGCGGATGTCCTGCTCGTGGTGCAGGGCATGGATCACCGAGCCGGAGCCCAGGAAGAGGCAGGCCTTGAAGAAGGCGTGGGTCATCAGGTGGAAGATCGCCGCGACGAAGGCCCCGACACCGACGCCGAGCACCATGAAGCCGAGCTGGGAGACCGTGGAGTACGCCAGGACCTTCTTGATGTCGTTCTGGACCAGGGCGATCGTGGCGGACAAGAGCGCGGTGGCGCCGCCGACGAGGGCGATGATGGCCAAGGCGCTGGGGGCCGCAGCGAACAGGAAGCTCAGCCGGCACATCATGTAGACGCCGGCGGTGACCATGGTGGCGGCGTGGATGAGGGCGGAGACCGGGGTGGGGCCCGCCATCGCATCCGGCAGCCAGACGTACAGGGGGATCTGTGCCGACTTGCCGGCCGCTCCCGCGAAGAAGAGCAGGCAGATCAGGGTGATGGTGCCCTCGTCCTGGAGCGCCCCGCCTTCGCCGACCACCTCGCGGAGGCGGAGGAAGTCGAGATCACCCTGGGTGTAGTACAGGAGGAGGAAGAGGCCGAGCAGGAAGCAGAAGTCTCCGATCCGGTTGACGATGAAGGCCTTCTGGCCTGCCGCCGCCTTGTGCATGTCGTCGTACCAGAAGCCGATGAGCAGGTAGGAGCAGAGGCCCACCCCCTCCCAGCCGACGAAGAGCACCAGCGCGTTGTCGCCCAGGATCAGCAGGAGCATCGCGAACATGAAGAGGTTCAGGTAGGCGAAGTAGCGCCAATAGGCCTTATCCGAGCCCATGTAGCCGACGCTGAAGACGTGGATCAGGCTGCCGACGCCGGTGACGACGAGCAGCATCACCGCGCTCAGCGGGTCGAGCAGGAAAGAGAGGGTGACGGTCAGCCAGCCGGAGTCGATCCACGTCCAGACGGTGGCATGGAGCGCCGGGTAGACCTCGGGCTGGTCGTGGACGTGCTCGGCCCAGATCGCGAGGTCGGCCACGGCGAGGCAGGAGATGAAGAAGCTGCCGAAGACCGCCGCGAGGGCCGTGAAGGTCACCACTCCCTTGGGCAGGTGCTTGCCCATCAAGCCGTTGATCATCGCGCCCAGCAGGGGCAGCAGCACGATGAGCGGCAGGTACTCGGAGGTGGAGCCAGGCATGGTGGGGGCGGCGGACCTGCTAGTGCTTCATGGCGCCGAGGGCGTCCACGTTCACGGTCTTGTGGTGGCGGAAGAGGGTGAGCACCAGCGCCAGGCCGACGGCGGCCTCGGCGGCGGCCACGGCGATGACGAAGAAGGTGATGACGTGACCGAGGTCGTCGCCGCGGAAGCGGCTGAAGGCGAGGAAGGTCAGGTTCACGGCGGTGAGCATGATCTCGACGCTCATCAGCACGATGAGTGCGTTGCGCCTCGTGATGACGCCGATCGCGCCGATGCAGAAGAGCACCAGCGCGAGGATCAGGTACCAGCTCAGGGGGACCGCGGGCATCGGATCTACAGCCTCCGCTTGGCCAGGACCACGGCGCCCACGACCGCGACGAGCAGGAGGATGCCGGCCAGCTCGAAGGGCACGAGGTGCTGGCGGAAGAGGGTCTGGCCGACGCGGCCGATGGTGCCGTAGTCCGACTCCGCGAGGGCCATCGCCTCGGGCGGCACGCCTCCGGCGGGCAGGTTGTCGGCAGAGTAGGTGACGAGGATGGCGGCCTTCGCGCCGATGAACGCCACGGCGCCCGCGCCGACGAGCTGCGGCCAGGACGTGGTCTGTCCCCCGAGCTCTCCCGCCTCGAGGTTGAGGAGCATGATGACGAAGAGGAAGAGCACCATGATGGCGCCCGCGTACACGAGGATCTGGAGGACCGCCATCAGGTGCGCGAAGAGCAGCACGTAGAGGCCGGCCATGAAGAAGAAGCAGATCACCAGGCTCAGGGCCGCGTAGACCGGGTTTCGGGTCACGGGCGGCAGGACGACCATCGCCGCGGTGCCGACCGCGCCGAGGCCGAGGAGCCAGAAGAGCACGAGCTCGAACATGCCTACGCCCCCACCGACGCGGCGGCTGGAGCGAGGGAGATGGCCTCCGGCTGATCCCGATAGGGGCAGCCGCCCGCACGGACGTGGGCCTCGAACTCCCCCCGGAACTTGGCGAGGTAGCTCTGCACGGGCCAGGCGGCGGCCTCCCCGAGCGCACAGATGGTATTGCCGTCGATCTCGTCGGCCACGTCGCCGAGCAGATCCACGTCGGCCATCGTGCCCTCGCCCCCCTCGATCTTGTCGACCAGCCGGGCCATCCAGCCCGTGCCCTCGCGGCAGGGGGTGCACTGGCCGCAGGACTCGTGGGCGTAGAAGTGGCTGACCCGCTGGAGGACGCGGAGGAGGCACTGGCCCTCGGCGATCACGATGATCCCGCAGGTGCCGAGCATCGTCCCGGCGGCCTTCATGCCGTCGACCGTCATGGAGATGTCCAGCTCGTCGCCCCGGAGGATCTTGCAGCTCGTGCCGCCGGGGATGACCGCCTTGATGGCGCGGCCGTCGATGCAGCCGCCGCCGAGCTCCTCGATGACCTCGGCCAACTTCGAGCCGGTGGCCACCTCGTAGAGGCCCGGGCGGTGGACGTGGCCGCTGAGGCCGACGAGGCGCGGGCCGCCGTCGCGCTCGATGCCGAGGTCCGACCACCAGTCCGCGCCGTGCTCGATGATGAGCGGCACCGCCGCGATGGTCTCGACGTTGTTGATGATCGTCGGGCAGCCGAAGGCGCCCACCACCGCCGGGAAGGGCGGCTTGTTGCGAGGGCGGCCCGGCTTGCCCTCGAGGCTCTCGAGGAGGGCGGTCTCCTCGCCGCAGATGTAGGCCCCGGCGCCGGGGTGCACGTAGACGTTCAGCTCGAAGTCCGTGCCCAGGCAGCGCTCGCCGATGAGGCCCGCGGCCTTCGCGTCCTCGATCGCCTGCCAGCAGATGGCGATCTGCTCGGCGAACTCGCCGCGGATGTAGATCCAGCAGGTGTGCATGTCGAGGGCCATGCAGGTGATCAGGATGCCCTCGAGCAGGCGGTGGGGATCCTCCTTGAGGAAGTAGGTATCCTTGAAGGTGCCGGGCTCGCCCTCGTCCGCGTTGATGACCAGATACCTGGGCTTGTCCGTATCCTTCGGCAAGAAGCCCCACTTGATGCCCGCGGGGAAGCCGGCGCCGCCGCGGCCACGCACGCTGGCCCTCTTGACCTCTTCGAGGACACCGCCCGGGCCCATCTCCAGGGCCTTGCGGGCAGCCTCGTAGCCGCCGGCGGCCCGATAGACGGCCAGATCGGTCCAGTCCCTGCCCATGCCGCGGCGGAGGAGGTGCTGGCTCGTGACGAGCGCCATC
>CAZEHU010000069.1:0-2502 GCA_964511605.1 uncultured Myxococcales bacterium | reverse complement strand
CATCAGCCGGCTCCCGCGCTGCGGGTCGGCCCGACGACCGGCGCGCCGCTGGCGCGCTCCTTGCCGGGCTCGGGGGTGGGCGTGGAGGCGAGGAGCTCCTCGAGCATGGCCTCGAGCCGCGCGAGATCGACCTCCTCCTCGTAGCGGCCTCCCACGCGCATCACGGGCGCGGTGCCGCAGGCCGCGAGGCACTCCGCCCTCTCGAGGCTGAAGCGACCATCGGCCGAGACCTCGCCCGGCGCGATGCCCAGCTTTCGGCCGATGGCCTCGATGAGCCGATCCGAGCCGCGGAGGTAGCAGGACACCGTCTTGCAGACCTGCAGGTGCACCTGCCCGGTCGGCTTGCGGTGGAGCATCGTATAGAAGGTCGCCGTGTTCAGGACCTTCGCCGCGGGCACGTCGAGGCGCCTCGCCACGAGCTCGAGCGCCTCGGCGTCGAGGCTATGGAATTCGCGGAGCGCCACGTACAGGACGGGGATGAGGGCGCCCATGGGCTCCGGGTAGCGGGAGAGGATCTCTTCGATCTCCCGATCCACCGCGGGGCCAAAGGCGAGCGCCATCGAGGTACCTCAGCGATTTCCTGAGTGGTTTCGAGGGGTTGGAGGGCTCCGACCCCAGGGCGCGCCGACGATAGGCCCCCCTCCTCGGGGTGTCAAGGCGGATCGGAGGCCGCGGGCTCCCCCGAGCCGCGCGCTTCTTGGACGGGCCCCTGGGCTCCCCCTACGCTCGGCGAGCTCCAGGAGTTGCTGATGAGCACGGCTGCATCCTCCCCCGCCCCCGTCCGCCAGGCCCTCCTCCTCGCCGCAGGGCGGGGCTCGCGCCTCCGGCCCGTGACCGACTTCACGCCCAAGCCGCTCGTGCCCTTCCTCGGGAGGCCGCTCCTGGACTGGGCTGCGGCGCACGTGGTCCGCGCGGGTCTGGAGCGTGTGGCGGTCAACGCCCACCACCTCGGGGATCAGGTGGTCCGCCACGTCCAGGAGGTGCTCGCGCCTCGCTTCCCGGAGGTGGACTGGCACGTGAGCCGCGAGGAGATCCTGATGGGCACCGGCGGAGCGATCGCTGCGCTCGAGGGCTGGCTGGACGGGGGATCGCTGCTCGTCGTGAACGCCGACGCGGTCTTCAGCGCGGATCTCGGCGCCCTCTGCCAGGCTCACGCGGCGTCGGGCGTCGAGGCCACCTGGATGTTGGCGCGCATCCCCGGCTGGGAGAGCCTGCAGCTCGTCCGGGCCGACCCCGAGGGCGGCGTGACGGGCGTGGGCCCCGGCGCCGATCCCGAGGGCTGGATCTTCTGCGGAGCCCACGTGGCCGCCGAGGGGCTCAGGCGCCACCTCCCCGCGGGGCCGAGCTGCGTCATCCGGCAGGGCTACCTGCCGTGGATGGCTGAGGGGGCCCGGATCCAGGGCCACACCCCCGCCGGCTTCTGGGCCGACACGGGCACCCCCGAGCGCTTCGTCGACGCCACCCGCCGCGGGCTCGAGGCCTGGGACGAGCTCGCGCCCCTGTCCGGGCTGGGCCGCGCGGCGTGAGCTGAGGGACCCCTCAGACGCCGCGAGCCTCCGCACCCCAGATGTACTTGTGGAGCTGGAGGTTCAGGCGCGCCTTCGGTCGATCGGCGGCCATCCAGGCGACCAGCTCGGCGGGATCGAGGCCCGGGTGCACCGGGCTGAGCAGGATCGCTCCGGCCCGATCGCAGAGGCCGTGCTCCTCGAGGAGCGCGAGCGCCCACTCGTAGTCGAAGCGATCGACCAGCACGAACTTGACCTGATCGAGGGGGCCGAGGAGATCGAGGTTCGGGGTGTGCAGGTGCATGCGGCGGAAGCGGCGGCTCGCTGCGAAGGTCGCCGGATCCTCGCCCTCCTTGCGGAGCGCCCCCGGGGTCTTGATGTCCACCACCCGGACGACGCCCTCGGGCAGCGCCGCGATCGACAGGGAGCCACCGGTCTCCACCACCACCTCGAGGCCCTCCTCGAGCAGGCGGCTCGCCAGGATCGGCAGGTCGGCCTGGAGGAGAGGCTCTCCCCCCGTGAGGCAAGCGACGGGCGCACCGGTGCCCACGACCCAGGCCACCACGTCCTCGAGGGGGATCTCCGCGCCCTCGTAGAAGGCGTACTCCGTATCGCAGTATCCGCACCGCAGGTTGCAGGCCGTGAAGCGCACGAAGGCCGTGAGGCGGCCCGCGTCCAGGCCCTCCCCCTGCACACTCAGGAAGCGCTCGTTGACCTTCACAGGGCGCGGGCATTACTTGACCGCAGCCGGGCCCACAAGGATGAAGAAGGTCCTGCCCGTTGCCGCCGGAGGTCCATGCACGAGGCCCTCGAGCCCTCCACCCGAACCCTGCACGCGTCCCTCGCGGCGTTGGCGCTGCTGGCCTGGACGGCTCCAGCCCGGGCACAGGCGGCCGATCCCGATCCCTTCGATCCCGACGTGGATCCCGAGGTGGAGGTGGAGCCGGGCGAGGCGGAGCCGGAGGTGGAGCCCGGCGGCTTCGAGGAGCCGGAGGGC
>CAZEHU010000068.1:0-9387 GCA_964511605.1 uncultured Myxococcales bacterium | reverse complement strand
CCCGGGCAGCGAGAGGTTGGTGATCTGCTTGGTGGCGCTCTCGACGTGCTGCTGGTCGTCGGCCTGCTCGTCGAAGGCGGCGCCGCCGGTGGTGGTGGCCATGTAGTCCTTGACGATGCTGCGCACCTTCAGGTCCAGCGTGCGGGCGATCTCGGTGCGGCCGCGGCTCCGGGCGGTCTGGCGACACATCGAGAGGTTGCGCGTGCCGCTCATCTCGCCGACGCCGCAGATATGAGCGCTACCATCGCCGGTGTAGGCGGCGCACCCGCGCTTCGCCCAGTCGGGGGCGCCTTCGAGGCGCTCCTGGAAGTCCCCCCCGAGGGTCTGCTTCTGGCTTTGCTGGCCACCGCCACAGGCGAGAGGTGTGAGGGTCAACGAGAAGAGGGCAGCCATGACGAGCGAGGTCAGGGTGCTGCGGAGCGTGGCGAGGGCCGGGACGGGGTCGGGTGCGTTCATGGTTCTCCTCCTCGGAATGGGGGCTGTGGGTGTCCGCCTTCGGGTTCCTCCGGAGGCTCGGCGGGAGGGACTAGCACATCTCGTGCCAGGGCGGGACTACAGGGGCCCACACGGCGCGGGCAGCGCTGAGACGCAGGCCCGCGCGTAGGCGAGGCCCATCTCCCCGAGGGGGCCTTCGCCGCGCTCGTCGATCCAGCTCCTGTCCACGGCCGCGTGGGCGCTGACGTGCTCCCGGGCCCGAGCCGTCGGGGCCGACTCGTGAAAGAGCCAGGTCGCCGCGCCGCGGTCGACGTGGACATCATCGATGGCGCTGCAGAGGCTGGCGGAGAGCCGCCGGAGCGCGTCCGCTGCCGCTCGCGGTGCCGCCTCGTCGGGCGCGACGGTGGAGCCGCTCAGCCCGATGGCACACACCTGACCAGGGGGGGCCGCGTCGCGCCTCAGCCATCGCGGCATGTGCTCGGGGAATGCGGGAGGGAGGGTCCGCGCCGCATCGCCACCGCCTCCGCGGAAGCACACGACGGACCAGGTCGAGCCCACCCGGCACCCGCGCTTACACGTCCCCGTGGGTCCCCTCCCGCGCGGGTCGATCCACCACCCGCGCGTCACCAGCCCGCGTAGGCTCCCTCGCGTCCGCGCGAGCGTGACCTGCCGCTGAGAGCCGCCCTGAACGCGCGGCGTGGATACGTCCTCGTGGCCGGCGCGGATCCACGTGCCGAGGATCGACGCGGCAGCCCTTGCCCGCGCCTGGCTCTCGGCCTGGCGCCGCCCATCCGCGCCGTGGAGGGTCGGATCCGAGGAGCCGAGATGGCACCGCGGCGCGGCCGACGTCGGGGGGATCCGTCCGGCGCGCGCACCCCCGCAGCCGCTGGCGGCCAGCGTGGCGGCCAAGGACAACCGGAGTGCTGCGTGGAGGAGCGCGGAGCGGGTGATATGCTCCCGCGTCATGGACGCGACCGGCCCCGACAGCTCGACGGATGTTTTCTGCTCCTCCTGCGCGCGCCGCTTCCCGGCCCAGGCGACCGCGTGCCCCCAGGACGGGGGCGAGCTCCTGCCGCTCGGTGAGGATGAGGATCTGTCCGGCACGGTGTTGCGCTCCAAGTATCTCCTCTTGCATCCCCTGGGCCAGGGGGCCTTCGGCACGGTGTACCGGG
Organism: uncultured Myxococcales bacterium; assembly: GCA_964511605.1. GTDB lineage: Bacteria > Myxococcota_A > UBA9042 > PHBI01 > JACKFB01 > CAZEHU01. Next base: position 7,780 of record CAZEHU010000068.1, on the reverse strand, counting down.
CGCTCCACCTCCTGGCCAGATCCGAGGTGGCGGTCAAGCTCCTGCACGCGGGCCTCGAGACCAGGCCCGCGATCCGCAAGGCCTTCCTCCGGGAGGCGCGCACGGTCATGCGGCTGCGCTCGCCGCATACTGTGCTCGTCCATGACGTCGACGAGGCCGAAGACGGCACCCTCTTCCTGGTCATGGAGCTGCTCCGGGGACAGAGCCTCCGCGAGCGCCAGCAGATGGTCGGCCGACTACGCGCGGCAGAGGTCCGCGACCTCGCCGAGCAGATCGCGCGGGGGCTGGATGCCGCGCACGCCGAGGGCGTTGTGCACCGGGATCTGAAGCCCGGCAACGTGATGGTGGAGGAGCGCGAGGGCGGCGGCCTCCACGCCAAGCTCGTCGACTTCGGGGTGGCGCGCCTCGCCGAGATCGGTCCTGGGGAGACCACCGAGCTCGGCGGGCAGGTCGCCGGGACGCCGGCGTACATGAGCCCCGAGCAGGCCCTCGGCAAGCCGGTCGACGGGCGCTCCGACTACTACTCGCTCGGGGCGACGCTCTTTCACCTGCTCAGCGGCGAGCTGCCCTACGCCGCCGAGTCCGCTCAGGGGATGATGGTCGCGCATGTCTCCCAGCCGCCGCCCCGCTTGGCGGAAGTGGGGGGCCTGCCCGACGAGGCCGAAGAGCTCGTGGGACTAGTGGACGCCCTGCTGGCCAAGGACCCCGAGTCACGCCCGGCGTCGTCGGCTGCGATCGGCGAGCTGCTGAGCAAGCGCGGCGGGGCCCGTCGCAGCAGACCGTCCTGGCTCCCCGTCGTGGGGATAGCGGTGGTGATCGCGGGCGGGGCTGCGGCCGCGGTGTTCGGCGCCAGCCTGGACGGTGGGGAGGCCGCGGGGCCCAGCGCAGAGCAGCACGCGCACCCGTCTGCCCGCGGTGCGACGGTCACGCGACCGGTCACACCTCCCCCTTCGGCGGGCACGCCCAGTGTACGGGCGGCGCGACCCGATTCGCCGACAGCGCCAGCGACGCCGCCTGGCCAGCCGACCGCGAAGCCCAGAACTGCGAAGGCTGCTGCGCTGTCCCCGGCGACCTCGAAGCCCGGCGGCCCCGCAGCGGAGCCGAAGCCGAAGCCGGGGCCGGAGCCGAAGGCGGCGCCCAAGCCCCAGCCGGAGCCGAAGCCGGAGCCGGAGCCGAAGCCGGAGCCGAAGCCGAAGCCGAAGCCGAAGCCGGAGCCGGAGCCGGAGCCGAAGCCCAAGCCAGAGCCGAATCCAGAGCCGGGGCCGGAGCCCAAGCCAGAGCCGAATCTGGACCCCAAGCCGGAGTCCAAGGCGGAGCCCGAGCTGAATCCGGCGGATCTGCTTCCCGTGCGCCCTGCGGCGGACGATCCGACCGGTGAGCGGGTGCGGCGCTCGGCCAAGGACGCCTTCGACGAGTTGGACCGTGAGACCGGCGGCGCTCCATGAGGCGACCCGGGGCACAGCCGGACGCCACCGCCACCCGAACGGCGACGTCCTCCAAGCAGGCGACCCCGGTCGGTGAGGTGCTGGTCGCCTGCCTGGTCGTCGCACACGACGGCCGGCGGGCTCCCGCCGCCGGGACCGGCGACCTCGCGGGCCGGCGCCTCGTCATCGGACAGCGTCCCACCATCATCGGCCGCGGCGCGCCTCTGTTCGAGGGAGCGGCGCTGACCGACCCCGAGCTCTCGCGGCGCCACCTCGAAGTGAAGGTCGAGGCGGCCACGATCCGGGTCAGGGATCTAGGCAGCAAGAACGGGAGCAGGGTAGGGGGCGCGGGCCTCACGGGCGACTGGGTGACTGTGCACGAGGGCGAGGTGCTGCGCATCGGCGATACCCTGCTGGCGGCCGCGCTGCGACCCGCTGAGCGCCCGGAGGAGCGCCCGGAGCCGTCGCTGATCGGAGATAGCGATCCTATGCGCGAGCTCCGCTCTCGCATCCACGCCTATGCTCCGAGCAGTGCGCCCGTCCTCGTCATCGGGGAGTCGGGGACTGGCAAAGAGCTGGTGGCCGCGGCGCTCGCGGCGCTCGGACGCAGAGGCAAGCCCTTCGTCGCCACCAACCTCACCACCGCGCCGGGGGACATGGTCGGCGCGACGCTCTTCGGGCACACCCGTGGCGCCTTCACGGGTGCCGACAGGTCCCGGAAGGGCCACTTCCTCACGGCCGACGGCGGGACGCTCTTCCTCGACGAGGTCGGAGAGCTGGAGCCCCGGGTGCAGGCCCAGCTCTTGCGTGTGATCGAGGAAGGGCGGGTGACCCCCATCGGTGCGACCGCCCCCACGCCCGTGGACGTGCGCCTCGTGGCAGCCACCCATCGAGATCTCGCCGGAGCCGCGGCATCAGGGCGGTTTCGCCCCGACCTCTACGGCCGCCTCGCTCAGCTCCGGCTGGAGGTCCCCCCGCTCCGCCATCGCATCGAGGATGTCCCGGCGCTGGCCCACCACTTCCTGTGCGCGGGGAGCGACCGGGAGGAGAATCTGTCCGTCTACGCCCTCGAGCGGCTGATGATGCACCCCTGGCCGCTCAATGTGCGTGAGCTCAAGGGGATCGTCGCGCAGGCGCTCGCCGACCGGCCGCGGCGGCTCCGTCGCCGGCCGCTCGAGCTGTCGCCGGCGGCCCTCGCGCGGCTCGAGGAGCACGCACGCTTGTTCGTAGGGAGCGTGCGCGAGAGCGGGGCGCTCGACGCGGACACCATCCGGTCCGTCCTCGAGCGCACGGCCGGGAACATGAGCCGTGCCGCCATTCTGCTCGGCAAGGACCGGGGTCAGCTCTACCGGATCTGCAAGCGTGTCGGAGTCGACGCTCGGGAGTTCAGGCGGGATAGCGAAGGAGAGCGCTGATGTGGCGACGATGCGAGAGCGTCGAGGAGCTCCGCGAGCACGCGCTCCGCGGCTTCGAGCAGGCCTCTGGTGCGACGCGGGTCTTCGTGGATCCCCTCGCGCCCGGGGTGGCCCTCCAGACCGAGTCGTCGAGCCCGGAGCAGGCTGCGCTGCCGCTCGTCGTCGAGCTCACGGGGGCGGACGAAGACATGCTCGCCTCCGAGGAGCGCATCCTCTGCCACCACTTCGTGCATCCGCGTGTCGCTGCGCCCGGCCACCTCGAGATCCGAGAGGCGAGCCTGCCGTGGACGTCGGTGTTCTGCGTAGCCTGCCCGCGGGTCCATGTGCCGGGGCGGGGGGAAGCGGTGCCGGTGGCCTTCCGCCCCGACGCCGTGCCGGCGCGCGTCCGCGACCTGGCGCCCGCCGGCACCCCCGATGCGAACCGCGCACACGTCGGGGTGGCGATCCTCCTCGCCACCCTGCGGATCGACCGCACGCCGATCGGTGACCTTCATCCCTTCGCGATCGGCGTGCCCAGGGCGACCCTCGACGCTATGATCGCCGAGGGCTGGGCGCGGCCCGACAAGCGTCAGGCCCTCGAGGAGATCCTCGATCGCGCCCATCCGGGTCACGCGCTCATCCACGTGAACCTGCGCGCGCCGGGGGTCAAGATCCCCCTCCCCACCGGAGGAGCAGACAGCGCGAACATCGAGCTCGGCCGCCGCCCACCCGTCGAGGATCTGCGGATCACGGGGATCCACGTGCGCTTCAAGCTCCGCAGGGCGGGCATCCGGCACAGCTTCGTGCTGCCCTGGTCTTCCATCGCTGCTGTCCAGGATCCGACCAGCCTCGTGGGCTGGTTCTGGACCGAGGACCTCCCGCCCCAACGCCTCGCGAGCCTGGAGCAGGAGCCAGAGCTCGAGCACCTGCGGGGACGCCGAGGGGCGCCCTTCCTGCCCGAGGCCGAGATCCTGTCCACGGGCGAGCCGATCGTCACCCGCCTCATGCTGGCTCCAGAGCCGAACCCACGCGACGCGGTGCGCAAGGCCGCGCGACGTGGAGCCGCGTTGGTCTTCGTGGATCCGGCGAGAGATCGCGTCCGCCTCCCGCCCGCGCTCGCCGCCCAGCCCTTCGCGGCGATCCCCCTCGCCCGTATGCCGGGGCTCATCCCCTACGAGGTGGAGGTGAGCCTCGATGGCCTCGGCTTCCAGGCCACCGTACCCGATCCAGATGGGGGCACCTTCCGGGTCTCCATCCCTTGGGATGCGGTCTTTGCTGTCAGCGTAGAGGGCTCGATGCGCCTGAGCCACTACCCGGAGCACTGGCCCGACGCGGTACGCCAGGCCTCCGAGCTCCGCCGCCACCTCGACGAGCACGGCTGCCTGCCCGACGAGATCCCGGACGGCGTCGAGGCCCGGCCCGCCGACCCGGACGCCCCACAGGAGATCCCGCTGGGTGAGCTCGTCCTCCTCGGCGCCGGGGAGGGCGAGGGCCGGGCGATGATCGGCCTCGTCCAGCCCATGGGGCCCGAGGAGGCCGGCGGAGAGCGCGCCAAGCTCATGCTGAGCCTCGCCCTCGACGACTTCCCGGCGGCGCGCTGAGGCCATCGCGGCAGGCGCTCAGGCGGTGGGGGTGTTCGGGCCCCTCGGCGGCCCTGTCCTGGCCCGCCCCTTGCACGGATTCCCGGCCAGATCCCTCGAGGCCACGCGCTCAGGGCGCGGGGCCCCAAAGCCCTGTGGCAAAACCCACGATCGAGCGCGGCTCCATGCGCGATCTCATGGCTGCATCGATCGTCCGACTGCACTAGAGTCCGCCCGATTCCGTCCCAGAGTCCCTCCGACTCCGCCCAAGGGAGACCGCCATGTCCATGCTCGACAAGTACGGCATCCGCGTCGCTGACGTCATCCGCAACCCCCACCCTCCGCTCCTCTACGAGCAGGCCCTCCGCTTCGAGAAGGGCAGCGCGATCACCGCCTCGGGCGCCCTCGTGGCGATGAGTGGGGAGAAGACCGGTCGCAGCCCCTCGGATAAGCGCATCGTCGACGAGGAGTCCAGCCGCGACGACGTCTGGTGGGGCCCGGTCAATATGGCCATCGACGAGAACACCTTCATGGTCAACCGCGAGCGGGCCATCGACTACCTCAACACCCGCGAGCGCCTGTACGTCATCGACGGCTTCGCCGGCTGGGATCCCGACTACCGCATCAAGGTCCGCATCGTCTGCGCCCGCGCCTACCACGCGCTCTTCATGCGCAACATGCTCATCCGTCCGACCGCCGAGCAGCTCGCCGAGTTCGGGGAGCCGGACTATATCGTCTACAACGGCGGCAGCTTCCCGGCGAACCGCTATACCAGCGGCATGACCTCCGCCACCTCGGTGGACCTCAACCTCGGCCGCAGGGAGTTCGTCATCCTCGGCACCCAGTACGCCGGCGAGATGAAGAAGGGTGTGTTCACCATCATGAACTACCTGATGCCGAAGATCGGCGTGCTCTCCATGCACTGCTCGGCCACCGAGGGGCGCGAGGACAGCGAGGCCTCGATCCTCTTCGGCCTCAGCGGCACCGGGAAGACCACGCTCAGCGCGGACTCCAAGCGCTTCCTCATCGGCGACGATGAGCACTGCTGGACCGACAAGGGCATCTTCAACATCGAGGGCGGCTGCTACGCCAAGGCGATCGATCTGAGCCCCGAAGAGGAGCCGGAGATCTACAGCTCCCTGCGCTTCGGCGCGATCCTCGAGAACGTCGTCTACGCCGAGGACTCGCGCGAGGTGGACTACACCGACACCTCGATCACCAAGAACACCCGCGGCAGCTACCCCATCGAGTACATCGACAGCGCCAAGGTGCCCTGCATCACCGGCCACCCGAAGAACGTCATCATGCTGACCTGTGATGCCTTCGGGGTCCTGCCGCCGGTGGCCAGGCTCACGCCCTCGCAGGCCATGTACCACTTCATCAGCGGCTACACCGCGAAGGTCGCCGGCACCGAGGTGGGCGTCACCGATCCCGAGGCGACCTTCAGCCCCTGCTTTGGCGGCCCCTTCTTGGTCTGGCATCCCGGCAAGTACGCCGAGCTCCTCGCCGAGCGCATCGAGAAGCACGACGCGGCGGTCTGGCTGGTGAACACCGGCTGGTCCGGAGGGCCCTTCGGTGTCGGCGCGCGCATGAAGCTCCCGTACACCCGAGCCATCGTCGACGCGATCCACTCCGGCGAGCTCCGCGACGCCCCCTCGGTCATCGATGCCCTGTTCGGCTTCGAGGTCCCGACCTCCTGCACCGGCGTGCCCGACGAGCTCCTGCAGCCCAGGAGCACCTGGTCGAGCGGCTCGGCGTACGACGACACCGCCAAGAAGCTCGCGCGCCTCTTCGTCGAGAACTTCAAGCAGTTCGAGAGCGGCGTGTCGGGCGAGGTGATCGAGGCGGGTCCGCAGCTCTAGCCCCTCAGCGCCTCCAGGTAGAGCGTCTGGAAGTCGGTGACCGCTACCGGCACCGGGTTGAAGCGTGCGGTCCACTGGGCCCCCGCCTCCTCGGCGAGCTCCATGAGCTCCTCCCGGATCCGAGGCCCGAGGCGGGCGAGGGCCGTGCGGGCGCCACAGAGATCGGCCAGCCCCGCGAGGTGATGCGCGAGGGCGTGGTGCGCCTCCCGATCGGTCGCCGACTCCGGGGCCACCAGGTGCGCCCGGGCCAGGGCGGCGTAGCGTCGCTGCGCGCCCGCGTCCTGGCCGTTGAACCGGACGACGCTGGGCAAGACCGCGCCGACCGCCAGACCGTGGTGCATCGCGAAGCGAGCGCTGAGGGGGGTTGCCGCCGCGTGGGCCGCTCCCAGCATCGAGAGCTCGACCGCCCGGCCCGCCCACGCCGAGCCGTAGAGCATCGCCTCCCGCGCCTCCCGCTCGTAGGGGGAGTCGAGGACCCGCCGCAACGAGCCCGATAGCAACCGGAACGCCTCGCGGCTGTAGAGCTCGCTCGCCGGCGTCGAGGCCTGGCTCACCAGGGACTCCACCGCGTGGGCCACCGCGTCGAGCCCCGTGCGCGCGCTCACCTCGAGGGGCTGGCTCAGGGTCAGCTCCGCGTCGAGCAGCACCAGGCTGGGCATCAAGCTCGGGGCCAGGACCGCCATCTTGCGGTGGCTCGCCGCGTCCGCGATGAGCGCCGAGCGCTGCAGCTCGCTGCCCGTGCCCGCCGTCGTCGGGATCGCCACGATCGGCAGCCCCCCGCCCAGCGCCTTGTCGACGCCCCACCAGCGCTCCACCGTCTCCCCGTGGGACTCGATGAGCGCGCCCGCCTTGGCGGTATCGATGACGCTCCCGCCGCCGAGCGCCACCACGACGTCGGCCTTGCTCTCGTAGAGCGCCGCGACACACGCTGCGACATCGCCGGTCGTCGGATCGCTGCGCACGATATCGAAGACCTCGACCCGCAGAGCGGCGTCGCGGAGGCTGCGCACCACCCGGCCCACGTGCCCCGCGGCGCTCACCTGGGGGTCCGTGACGAGGAGGACACTCGCCACCTCGCCGTCCTCCTCGTAGACCTCGGCGGCCAGCTCCGCCACGAAGGCCCCGGCGCGCTCGACGAGGCCCCACTCCGCCAGCACGCGGGGGCCAGGGTGCAGATCGAATCCCCTCATCGAGCGCCTCCGGGTTCGAGCCGGTCGATCGCCCGCCGCCGCCAGAGGAGCTCGAAGAGGTTGCCCTGGTGGGGCTGCTCCCAGCGGACCCGGCTCGTGGGGATCGGCCCGTGGTGCAGCCTCTCCACCTCCGGCGAGCGTGTGATCGCCCGCCGGAGGCCTTCGTCGTCGGTCACAAGCATCAGCGCCAGCGTCGGCCCCAGCCAGCGCGGGATCGCCTCTCGCCCGAGCCCCACCACCGCACAGAAAGGGAAGAGGTGCTCGGTGCGCGCCAGCGGGTGGCCGGGATCGGCGCAGTGGATCACGGTGGGCCGGAGGTAGTGGACCCCC
>CAZEHU010000067.1:6451-9433 GCA_964511605.1 uncultured Myxococcales bacterium | reverse complement strand
TCCGCTTGGGCCTTCGAGAGGAGCTTCGCTTTGCCGGCCGGCTCCACATCGGGGCCCGTGCCGCGGGCATCGGTGGGCTTGCGTCGCGTGGGCCGGGACCGTGGCGAGGCGCGGGGGCGACCCATGTCCGGCGGGACCGTGATGCTCCACTCCGCCGCGGCCGCCTCGGAGACCACGCTGGCCGCGGAGTCCTCGCCGACGGGATCGAGGGTCGCCGGCTCCGGCAGGAAGTCCTTCGGATCCTCGGCGACGGTCCTCGCTTCGTCCGAGGATCCGCCCATGTCCGAGGGGATCGCGGCCTGGAAGACCGTCTTCGGCTCCTCGGTGGCGGCCTCGGGCAGGCTCGCCCCGAGGCGCCGAGCGATCGAGGCGAGATCCAGCGGGTGCTCGAGCACGTCACGGGCGCCGGCGCCCATGGCCTCGAGGGTCAGCGCATCGGAGGCCCTGCCCTCCGCGATGATGTACACGGCGGTCCCGCTTCCGTCCCACTCGCCGGCGAGCCCCAGGGCATCGACGCCGCCCCCGAGCTGGACGAGCGCCGCATCCGGCCGGCCGAAGCGGAAGGCCTGCCGCGCCTCGTCTTCGCTGGCGACCACCATCGCGGCCATGCCAGCCTCGTCGACGCGCTCTCCCACGCTCGCCCCACGACGCTCATCGGCGTCGACGATCAGGACCCGTTTGGCGTCGCTCATCTGCGGGGCTCCGGGGGGCGCTGGGACAGCCTTGTAACAGCCAGGGGCGTGTGCTACTAGCCACCTCCCCGCGGACTGAACGGCCATTCATCCCAGCGGTGAGGCAGGAAGCGCGTGACGCAATCGGACAAGCGCCGGAAGATATTGGACGCCGCCGTCCGGGTCTTCGCAAGTAATGGCTACTACTCCTCGAAGGTCAGCCACATCGCCCGGGAGGCCGGGGTGGCCGACGGCACGATCTACCTCTACTTCAAGAACAAGGAGGACCTGCTCATCCAGGTCTTCCTCGATACGATGGAGGAGATCATCGAGCGCCAGCGAGTCTCCCTCGAGGGGGTCGACGATCCCGTCGAGCGGCTCTCTCGCTTCATCGACAACCACTACACCTTCGTCGCGGCCAGCCCGGCCCTCGCCGAGGTGCTCACGGTCGAGCTCCGGCAGTCGTCGAAGTTCATGCGCGCGACGGACATGCGACCCTTCGGGCTCTACCTGCGGATCATCGCGGATCTTGTCGCCGAGGGGCAGGCCGCCGGCGCCTTCGACCCAGCGATCCAGCCTCGCCGCCTCGCGCGCGCTCTGTTCGGGGTGCTCGACGAGCTCGCCCTCGAGTGGGCGATGGGCGAGCGCTCCTCCTCGATCGACGAGCTCGCCGATCAGACCCGCCGCCTCTTCTTCGGAGGTCTCCGCGTCCGCCCCTGAGGCGGGCCACGCGGATCTCCACCCCCAGCCCCCACCCCCTCATCAAGGAGCGAAGCGTGAAGATCCTCGTCAGCGCCAAGCGGGTCATCGACCCCGATGCGCGGATCAAGTTGAAGCCGGACGGCTCGGGCCTCGTCACCGAGTCGGTCGAGTACAAGGTGAACCCCTTCGACGAGAACGCCATCGAGGAGGCCCTCCGCCTCAAGGACGAGCACGACGCCGAGGTCGTGATCGTCAGCATCGGTCCAGACGACGTCACCCCGACGATCCGGAGCGGCCTGGCGATGGGCGCCGATCGCGCCATCCGCGTCGAGGCGGAGGACGATGCCCTCGACAGTGATCTCGCGGCCCGCATCCTCGCCGCCGTCTGGCGCGAGGAGGAGCCGGACATCTTCCTGCTCGGCAAGCAGGCGGTCGACGGCGACAACAACCAGGTCGGCCAGCTCCTGGCGCAGTACCTCGACATGGCCCAGGCCTGCTTCGCCAGCGAGGTGAAGGTCGAGGGCTCCGAGGCCATCGTCACCCGCGAGGTGGACGGAGGGCTCGAGACCATCGCGGTCCAGCTCCCCACCATCATCACCGCCGACCTGCGCCTGAACGAGCCCCGCTACGCCTCGCTGCCGGGCATCATGAAGGCCAAGCGCAAGACCATCGACGAGTACGATCTCGACGACCTCGAGATCGAGGACACCGCGCTGAAGATCGAGGTGGTCTCCCTCGAGGAGCCGCCCACCAAGGCCGCCGGTCAGAAGGTCGCCGACGTCGATGAGCTCCTCGCGAAGCTCACCGGCGAAGCCAAGGCCCTGTAGGAGGTAGGACGATGTCGAAGATCCTCGTGATTGCAGAGCACGCCGATGGCGCGCTCAAGAAGAGCACCCTCCAGTCGATCACCTTCGCTCGCCAGCTCGGCGAGAAGGTGGGCGGCGGCTTCGATCTGGCCGTCCTCGGTGCGAACTGCGGACCGGTGGCCCGAGAGCTGGTCTCCGCCGGCGCCGGGACCATCTACACCGTGGAGGGCGACGCCTTCACCTCGTACCTGTCCCAGCCCTTCGCCAACGCCATCTCGCAGGTGGCCGAGCACGCAGGCGCGTCCTACGTGATCGGCTCCGCGAGCACCTTCGGCAAGGACGCCCTGCCCCGCGTGGCGGCGATCCGCGGCTGGGGTATGGTGGCGGAGTGCGTGGGCCTCGCCGAGGGCCCCGAGCTCCTCTACAAGCGGCCTATGTACGCAGGGAACGTCATCGCCACCGTCCGGTGCACCACCGAGGGCGCGATCATCAGCGTCCGTGGCTCCGAGTTCGCGGCGGCCGAGCCCGCCGGCGGAGCGAGCCCCGTCGAGGCTTTCGCCGCCGAAGCGGGCTCCTCCAAGGCGCGCTACGTGGCCTTCGAGGGCACCAAGAGCGAGCGCCCGGAGCTCACCGAGGCCGAGGTGGTCGTCGCCGGCGGCCGTGGGCTGAAGGATGAGGAGGGCTTCTTCGGTGTGATGGAGCCCCTGGCCGACTCCCTCGGGGCCGCCATCGGCGCGAGCCGCGCGGCCGTCGACAGCGGGTTCTGCCCCAATGACTTCCAGATCGGCCAGACCGGGAAGGTG
>CAZEHU010000067.1:0-6441 GCA_964511605.1 uncultured Myxococcales bacterium | reverse complement strand
TCGCCATCTCCGGGGCGATCCAGCACCTCGCGGGCATGAAGAACTCGAAGTGCATCGTGGCGATCAACAAGGACGAGGAGGCCCCGATCTTCCAGATCGCGGACTACGGCCTCGTCGCGGATGCCTTCAAGGTCGTCCCGGAGCTCGTGGAGAAGATCCAGGCCCTCCGGGGCTGATGAGTTGGCCCAGGAGGACCCCGCCAGGTTCTCCTGGGCCGGCCTTCGGCCCGCGCTCTCTTTGCACCAGCGGGCGCAGAGAGAGGGAGGCTACTCGTCCGGCGGCGAGCCGATGGGCTCCTCCTCCGGCGGAGGCCAGGCCACGGCCATAGGCGACTCGGCCAGGAAGGCCAGATCGTTCGAGAGCTGCTCGACGCCGGAGCCGATGATCGACATGCGATAGACCTCACGATCGTTGCGCTGGCGTGCGTCCCCGTCCCCGATGGGCTGCAGGCTCTGGGTGAGGTGGGGGGTCGCGGTCAGCACGAAGGTCGAGCCATCCGGTGAGATGTCGAAGCCGGTGAGCATGCGGTTCTTGGTCACGTCGCAGAAGGGGTTCTCGGTGACGTTGTAGACGTCGGCTGCCGTGAGGGTCGAGTCCTGCGTCAGCGTCGAGAACTTGATCCGCCTCAGGTTCGTCCGTGGCTTCTTGGGCAGGCAGATATCGCCCTGGGGGCATGCGCTGTCCGAGGGGCAGGAGGCCGGACAGTCGGTCTGGGTCATGAAGTAGACCTCCTCGTTGTTCGGCGAGAAGTGGGCCGAGCCGATGACCCGCTGCCACTGCCAGTCCGCGAGGACGCCGGGATCGCAGGCATGCTCGATGTAGGAGCCGGTTGGCACGTCGCCGAGAACGACAAGGCGCACCACTCCCGGATCGCTGGTGTCGTAGACCCGGGCCCGCTGCCACCGATCCGAGAACGTGAAGAACACCACCCACCGCGCATCGTGGCTGATGGCGACCGGATCGATGTCCGAGTACTCCGAGCCCGTGCCGGAGCAGTTGTTCTGGGTGCCGAACTTGCAGATGAAGTCGAGCTGCTTCATGCCCAGGGCCTCGTACCAGACGTGGACCTGCACGCTGCGAATCGTCGTATTGAGGAGCACCAGCCGCTCGCCCTTGGGGCTCGGATGGAAGTGGCCCTTGTAGGTGGAGTCCTCGAGGTCCGACTCCACCGGGTAGATCATGATCTGGGTGGTCTGGAAGGGCAGCTCCGTCCGGTAGATCTCGTACTGGCAGCTTGGCCCGATGCAGGCCGCCAGCCGGGAGAAGTAGAGGATGTCGCCCGCGAACTTGATGTCGACGATGTCCTCGAAGATCGCATCCTTGATGAGCTGGATCTCCAGGTCCGGGTTCAGCTTGCCCAGGGCGAAGTCCCGGTTGCCCTCGATGTCGGGCGGCCCGAGGGCCACGAGGGCCCACCGCAGGTTGCGGGAGACCAGGCAGCCGTAGTTGCAGCTAAGGTCGGCCTTGGAGTCGTCCTGGTTCTTGAACTCGGAGATCTGCTCCTTGGATTGGATGTCCGGGTCCATGAGCCAGAGCTCGTTCTCATCGGTATTGTCTCCCTGGATCCGGCCACGGTAGCCGAAGAGGATGCGGTAGTCCCCGCTCTGCTCCGGTGCGTCCCAGGTGGAGGGCGCCTCGGGCTCGGCGCTCGGTTGCCCGTCGGCGCTCGTCGTGTCCCCGCCGGCGTCGACGATGCCTCCGGTCCCACCTTCCCCGGAGGTGGCCCCACCGTCCCCCTGTCCATTGCCCGAGCTGCAACCCCATCCGGGCGACAGGAGCACCACCAGGATCGCGGCGAGCGCCGTGCGCGCGCGGGCGCTCGGACGCCAGTTCCTCGGTCCCGTGAGCCTCTGGTCAGCGGCCGCCAGGCCGTGGTGGTCGCTCACGCCCAGCGTCGCTTTGTACAACCTCATGGGGGGGTACCTCCAAGTCGGGCTACGGTAGGGACGCGCCTTCGCGGATGTCAACGATCACTCCCGGGCGCCGGTGGCACCACCCTACGGCTCCGGGTCCCGCGCCGAAGCCCGCAGTCCCGGCCCTGGGGCCCACCGCGGAGCCGATCTGCCCCTGTCAGCGTCGCGGGGTGAAGCTCCCCCTTCAGCACCGTCCGTCTCGCGCTTCATGGGGACGGCAACCCGAACTCCGGAGTCTCTGGGGCGCCTCCTGCGCACCCGCAGGTGTGGCAGAGCACCCCGCCGAGTCCGAACCCCGGAACCCCGGCCGGCCGCCTCGGCGAGGGCGCCCGGCCACTGGGCCGATGGGCGGCCTGCCCGCCGGTGTGCCATCCCGGATTGGGATAGCGGGGTTGTCCCGGATTCCGCTGTTGCTTTTGTCGCGTAGCCAGTGCACTGCGATCCGGGGCTCTGCCCCTGGACCCCGGACCGGGTCGCTTCGCTCTGGAACCCCCGGGGCGAACGACTGCCGGGTCTCCAGGATCAGGGGGACGAGCGCACCGATCCCAGGTCGCCAGCAAGCCGACGCCCCGGGGGTTCCCCCGAGTCGGTGGTCAGCCGACCCGGGATCGGTACGCTCATCGGCGCGGTCAGGGAGCAAGCTCGATGACGTCGCGATCGTTCCCTTCCCGATGATCCCTATGCCCGGAACGGGAACGCTCCAGAGGTGGCACGTACCGCCAGCCCCGGCCGTGGCGCTCGACACAGCCCCGCTCGGCGAGCGCTCGCAAGGCAGTGACGACCCGCTCGTTTCGCGCCCGGAGGCGGTCACGCAGGGCGCCGGCCGTCATCGGTCCTGCGGCCTGCCGCAGGGTCTCGAGCGCCGCCTTGCCGAGGTCGTCGCTCTGACGGGCGGTCCCCCGCAGCTCGAGGTGGGGGCTCTCGGAGCCCACGAGGGCGATCTCGACGGGCTCGGGGCACGCGGCGGCGCGGTGTTCTACCCTAAGCTCGAGCCGGTCGCGCTTGCGGCTCAGGTAGAGGTTCGAATCGCCCCACGCGTGGACGTCTCCCGAACCTCTGAGCGCCTGTCCAGGTGTCCCCGCGCCGCTCTTTCGGGCGTGGTGGACGAGGACCACGGCCATGTCGAAGAGGCGCTGGAGCTCCCGCAGATAGGCCAACAGCGCCGAGACCTCGCCGGCGTCGTTCTCGTTGCGCTGGTGCAATCGAACGAAGGGATCGAGCAGCAGCATCCGAGGCCGCAAGTGCGCGATGGCCTCCCGGAGCCGCTGCTGCTCGCGGGGCACGTCGATCCGCAAGGTCGGCGCCGTGATGACGAACAGGTCGAGGTCCTCGATGGCGACTCCGTGGTGCCGGCAAAGCGCCCCGAGTCGGTCGCGGACCACGGCCAGGGCGTCCTCGGCCATGTAGACCAAGACCCGGCCCGACTGTGGCGGCGAGTACCGCCCCAGGCACGGCGTGCCTGAGGCGACGCTGACAGCCATCTCGAGCCCGAGCCAGCTCTTGCCCAGCTTGGGGCAACCCCCAATCACGCCCACGCCGTGACTCCACAGGCCCTCGAGCAGCCACGACTGGCTCGGCCCGTCTTCGTCGACCAGGTCGGCGGCCCGGACGATGGGAAGCGGCTCCAGCGGGGTGTCGGTGCAGGCGCTCACGACCACCGCTCCTGCTCATCGAGCACCGCCTCGACCAGGGTGTCGTCGATGTAGGCCTTGTCCCGCTCGTCGGCCAGGTACATGACCTCGCGGACGAGCCGGGCGATCTGCCTGGGCAGCCCTTGGCTCGCCCGGAAGAGCAGCTCGATGGCCGGCTCGCTGATGAAGCTCGCATCGGCCCCGGCCGCCCGCAGGCCGCCCTCGAGGAAGGCCCCGAACGCCTTACGGTCGGTCAACGGCTCGAGATGGACCCGCGCGGCGACCCGAGAGGCGAGGGCCGCGTGCTGCTTGAGCCGCAGGCGACCGCGCAGGGCCGGCTGGCCGACGAGCCACAGCACGACGAGGTTCTTGCTGTCGAAGGCGAAGTTGAGGAAGCCCGACAGGTCCGCCAGGAAGCGGTCGGCCAGGTGCTGGGCCTCGTCGACCACGACGACCAGGCGGGTGTTCTGCTCGTCGGCCAGCTGAACGATGGCCCCCTTGAGGTCGTTCCACAGTTGGGCGCGCCGGTGCGAGGGCTTCAGGCCCAGCTCGCGGGCCAGCTGCCGGTAGAAGTCCAGGGGGCTCGCCTGGGTGTCGCAGAGGTAGAGTACCTGGTAGTCCGGCCGGGGCAGCTGCGAGCACAGGTGCCGCATCGCCGTCGTCTTGCCAAGCCCTGCGTCGCCGGTCAGCACGCCCAGGCCCGGCTCACGGGCGAGCATGGCGAAGCGGCGCGACAGGCGGTCCAAGCCCGGCGGATTGGTGAACGTGGGACCGCAGGCGTCCTGCGGGAAGGGGTGGCCGGTGAGGCCGAAGCGCTGGCGATACATGCTCTACTCCTCTTTGGAGTCGGGGTGGGGATCGGACGGGCGGCGGGTGAGCCGCGCCTGCTCGTCGGCCATCTGGCCGAGGGGATCGATGCCGGTGGGCTCAGGCGGCGCCGAGTCGGTGACCTTGGGCAGCGGCCGGCGACGGCGCGCGCTGTTGGCGACGCGGTCCAGGACCACAGTGTCGCAGGCGAACTCGCCATCGACGTACGCGGTCGGCCACGTAGTCGGGTCCTTGGGGTCGAAGACGACCTCGGGATCGAACCGAAGCTCGACCTTGCCCGAGGCCAGCTCGCCGCGAACCTCCAGGTAGTAGCCGCCGAAGCGGACCGTGCTGTCCCGGCGCACGCGCCGCAGCGCCCGGTGTTGGAACGTACGGTCGAGGTCGGCGCGCGGCGGTGCCGGGCGCAGGCGGTCGGTCTGCTCGAGCCAGTGTTCGAGCGGCACCCGCTCGGTGCCGTGGTGAACGCGACGATGGTATTCGGTGCTGAGCCAAGCCCACGTCAGGGCGTTCAGCTCCGACAGGGGCAGCGGGGTCTCGGGCAGCTCGTCGCCGACCTCGGCCCTCCACGTCCGGATCCACCGCTCGACCGCGGCCTTCGCGGGGGCGTCGTAGGGTTTGGCGTGCCGCAGATGGACACCCAGCTCGCCGCAGATCAGGCGCAACGACTCCGAGATCTGCGCGGCGCCGTTGTCGACGTACAGGGTCCTGGGCACGCCGTGCTTGGCGATGGCGGCCTTGAGGACGATCTCGAAGTCGACGGCGCGCTCGCCGGGCCGGAACCCGCAGCCGACGACGACGCGGGTGGCCGAGTCGATGAAGACGTGCTGATAGCTCTTGCGAGCCCGCCCACGGTCGTCGATCGCCGGGGGGCCGTGCATCACGTCGCCCATCCAGCAGTCGCCGGCGTAGCGGTGGCGGAAAGCGCGTCGCTCGGTCTCGGGGACCCGTCGCGGTCGCTCGCTGACCCCGTGGGCCTTGAGCAAGCGGTGTACGGTGCTGCGCTTGAGCTCGCCACGGCGGACGGCTCCGTCGCGCTCGAGGATCCGGATCAGGCTCCGGATCGAGCGCCGGGGCTTCTCGCGCTTGAGCGCCAGGAGCCGCGCGGCGAGATCGGGCGAGATGGCGCGGCTTCGCCCCACATCACTGCGCCCCTTCGGCTTGAGCCCGTCGAGGCCGTCTCGGCGATAGGCGTGGTGCCACGACTCGATCGTGCGCGGCTTGAGCTCGGCGTAGCGACCGTCGGGTCGGCGATAGCACCGGGCGGCGGCCTCCTCGCAGAGCCGGGTCATGTCCCCGTGGCTGAGCTCGGCGCTCACCAGGGGTCCGAGCACACCGAGACGCCAGAGCGCGATCTCGGTGCGTTGCTCTTCGGTCATCTTTGTTTCCTCCGGTCTGGGTGGACCGTCCGTCGGTCCAGGTGCTTCGAGGGTGGCGGGGTCGGAGGCCAAAGATGGTGGGAACGGCCCAGTGCCCTCGTTCGGTCAGCTCCCATGCGGGGTTCCCGTCCACTACATGAGACGCACCCCCGGTGCGACGCGATGGGTCCACTCGGCGACCTGCGCCAGCTTGTGGGCCGGGACCACCGCACCCGAGGCGGCGACCGCATCGACGTACTTGGCTCGGGTGCTGCTAGCAGCCTCGGCGGCCTCGTCCACGCCGGTCACGGCCAGGATCTGGGCGATCATCCATGCGCCCAGCGCCAGGCGACCGAGCCAACGCCCGATCGTCCGGCGCGGCACGTCGAGCCCGAGACCCTGGCTCGGCTTCGCCAGCGCCTTCGCTCGTACCGCCACCGACTGCACCACGTCCCACGTCCGGTGCAGTTGGCGCGCGATCACGGCGGGCAGCACGAGCCAGATCCCGCCGCACGAGACGCACCGATAGCGTCGCACAGCCTCCGTGAGCGACCAGCCTCCCATCCGGAGCTCACGATCCCGACGCCCGTGTCCGTGCAGGCGCTCGCCAAGGCAGCTCTCGCACCGCTCGGGGCGGTAGTAGTTGATGAACCTCATCCAGTGCCGGTGGGCGTCGAGGTCGAGGACGTCCTCGACGATCACGGTCCCGCCGCG
>CAZEHU010000066.1:0-9460 GCA_964511605.1 uncultured Myxococcales bacterium | reverse complement strand
GCGGGGCCAACACCCGGCGCGGTTCCCGGCGGGGGAGCCTTCGCCGGGGAGCACGGGACGGGTAGCGTCGGGGGGGGGGGGAGCTGTCAAGGCGTGGGTTCGATCGGGAGTGATCGGAAGCCGTTGGAAGCCGCCTCCGCCGCGCCGGTCTGGGGGCGGCCGGCGGGTTGCGAGAATATCGCGGAGGGGCCCCGGACAGGGCGCGGTCCACGAAAGGCATTTCGGGTCCCGCTCCTCCAGGGGGTGCCCCTGGTCCCCGCGAGCCCGAGCCCGAGCCCGCGGTGCTCGTTGCCGTTGCCGTTGTCGTTGCCGCTACCGGCTCATCGCGGCGGCCGCTCCCCCTGCCCGCCTCCTGGCGTCCTCGCTCCAGGCGCTTGTACAGGAGCAGGTAGCCGCTATGCTGCCAGAGCAAGATCTTCATCCTGTTCCGACGGCGGTGGATGAAGGCGAACAGATGCCCGGACAGCGGGTCGCGCTCGACGATGTGGTGGGCAGCCGCGGCCAGGCCGTCAAAGCCCCTCCGAAGGTCGACGGCCTCCGCGGCAACGTAGATCCGCACCGCCGGCGATAGCGTCAGCACGCCAGGTCCTCCAGGACTCGGATCACGCGCACCAGGGTCGCCTCGTCGAACCCTGGCCGGGCCACGACCCGGCGCCCCCCTCGGAGCCCGACGTCGCGCCAGAGCGACAGCACCAGCTCTGCATCCCCCTCCCTCCAGTACCGGTTCTTCGCGGCGGCCGAGAGCGCCGCCTCCACATCCCGCACGTACATGACAGTCCTCCTTCAAAGGAGATCCATCACACCGCGGTCAGCGGCGCCGCGGCAATATGATCCGCCCGGACGGATACGGTCGGATGGAGCGGGGCTCCCTACCGACCGCTCGTGAACTGCAGCCCCGGTACCAGCATCCAAGGCGTCACAAAGCAGCTCCATCCATGGAAGAAGGGGGCCTGGGCCTCGAGGCTCTTCGAGATGCCCCCGGGTCCTGGGATGCGCGAGAAGGCCTCGAGGATCGAGTCGGTGAAGCGCATCGAGGTGACCGCCCGGCCGAGGCGGCCGTCCTCGATGAGGAAGGCTCCATCCCTCAGGAGGCCGGTCATCACGGCCCGGCGCGGATCGATCATGCCGTTGACGTAGTGGAAGCGCGTGACGAGCAGCCCGCGCTCCACCTGGGCGACCAGCTCGTCGACCGTGGCCTGCCCCGGCTCGATGTGCAGGTGGTCGGCGCGAGAGCCGGCGGTGGGCCAGATCTCGTCGAGCTGGGCGTGCCCCGTGCCCTCGCAGCCAAAGCGGCGCGCCGTCCGAGAGTCGTGCACGATGCCGCGGGCGCGCCCCTCCTCCACCAGGACCACTCGCTCCTTGGGCTGTCCCTCCACGTCGAAGGGCATCGCGACGCCGAGCCCAGAAGGCATCGAGCCGTCGTCGGTGATGGTCACCGACTCGCCGGTGATGGTCTCCCCCTCCCGGCCCTTGATGAAGCTCAGGCCGTCGTCGAAGGACTCGCTCGAGAACGAGGTCCAGGCCATCCACTCCAGGAGCTCGGCGGTGGCGGCCGGCGCCAGCACGACGTCCCAGGCGCCCGTGGGCACCTGCATGGGATCGTGGGCGCGGTGGCACTCCCCGTGGACGGTGCGGGCCATCGCTCGGACGGCCTCCTCGTCGATGCGGGCATCCACCTGCGCCCGAGAGCTCGAGGCGGCGTGTCCCGCCGGGCGCTCGAGGGCGCTCAGGCAGAGGTCGGCGAAGCTGCCCTGGTGGTAGGCGTCGACGCCGCGCGTGGAGCGCACCGCCGAGGTGAGGCGCCCCGTATGGAAGCGCCCGGCGAGGGCGAGGTCGTCGACCTCGTGCGCGCGGCAGGCCTCGTCGAGCCAGCGCGCCTTGGAGGCGCCGTCGAGGCACGCCGTGGCCTCATCGAGGCAGCGCGGGTCGGCTGCCGGAATCGGCTTGGGCGCCGGGAGCTCGATGGGCTGTGGGGCCGCCGGCGCCGCCCGCGCCTGGGCTATCGCCTGCCGCGCGCAGGCCTCGAGGCCCGCATCACTGAGATCGCTTGTGGTGGCGCGCGCCTCACCACGCCCCACGATCGCCCGGACGACGACGCGTCCCTCCTCGACGTCCGCCGCCTGGAAGACCGCGCTCTCGGCGATGCGCAGGTGGCTCGCCTCGGAGCCACGGAACAGGGCCTCGACCCCATCGGCATCGGCCCGTATGGAGCTCAGGGCGTGATCGAGGCGCTCGGAGACCCAGGCCCGATCGAAGAGGCTGTCGTTCGTGGAGCCCATCACGCCGACCTCAGGTGCACGCCATCGAAGCGAGCCGGCGCGCAGCCGTGGCCCACGTGCATGAGCTGGGCCGGATCTCCCTTGCCGCAGAAGATCCAGCCCCACATGCCCCAGGCCTCCGGGCCGGCGATGGCGGAGCAGGAGCGCCAGAACTGCGGGGTGATGCCGTGGTAGACCGGCTTCTTGAAGACCCGGCCGGTGCGCTTGCCGCCGCGGATCTCGTAGGCGATCTCACAACTGAACTGGAAGTTCAGGCGGAGATCGTCGATGGACCAGCTCTTATTGGTCGACAGGAGCACACCCTCGTCCACATCGGCGATCAGATCGTCGAGGCTGCCCGATCCCGGCTCGAGGTTGAGGTTGATCATCCGAACGATCGGCAGGACCGACCAGCTCTCCGCTCGTAGGGCGCCCCCCGATGGGCGGCCAAGCCGCGCGGCTTGATCACGCCCCGACAGGTACCCGACGAAGCGACCCTCACGCACGATGGGGGTGCTCGTCGCCGGCGTGCCCTCGTCGTCGAAGCCGAACGTGCCGGGGCCGCGCGCGCTGGTGGCGTCTGCCGTCAGGTTCACGATCTCCGAGCCATAGCGGAATCCATCGAGCATGTGGGGCAGCGCGAAGCTCGCGCCCGCCAGGCTGATCTCCTCCCCGAGGACCCTATCGAGCTCGGTCGGATGTCCCACCGACTCGTGGATCTGGAGCGAGAGCTGCGAGCCGTCGAGGAGCAGGGTCGTCGGGCCCTCCGGCATCGGCTCGGCCTCCAAGAGCGCCACGGCCTCCTCGGCGGCCTGCACCCCCGCGCGCTCGAGGTCCAGCTCCCGCAACAGCTCGAAGCCCCCCTGCAGGACCTGGCCCTCGGCGCCCTTCGGCAAGGAGCGGCACTGGACCTCCCCCTGTCCCTCGGCCCAGCCGCTGATCCCCCCGCCGCAGAGCGTGACGGCCTGATCCTGGACCGAGCCGTTCGAAGCGAGGAGCGTCGTCTGGGTGCGATGACCCATGTAGCTGGCGCGCGCACGTGCGAGCCCGGGCACCGCGTGCATCGCCTCGTGGGCACGGCGGTAGAGCTCGGCCTTCTCCTCGAGCGAGACCTCGAAGGGATCCTCATCCATCGGCGTCTGGTAGGTGCCGCTGACCGCCGGCGGGATCTCGATCTCGCTCGGCTGTGCGCGCTCGGTGGCCGGCGCGATCCGCGCCGCCCGCTCCGCTGCGCGGGCGACGGCGCCGGGCTCCAGCACGTTCGTGGCGCCGTAGCCCCAGCCCTGGCCCACCAGGGCGCGGATGCCGATGCCGACGTCGCGCCGCGTGACGGACATGTTCAGCGCGCCGTCGCGGAACGCGAGGCTCTCCCGCACGCGATCGACGAAGCGAGCCTCGACGTAGCGAGCCCCTCGAGCCTCGGCGGCCTCGAGCGCAGCCTGGCAGAGCGCCTCACGGCGCGAGCGAGCGATCTCTTCCATGGTCCCTCGGGTGCGGGCATGCCTTCTAGCGCGACTCCTTGTACCACGACTCTTGGGCCCCGTGCGCTCCGGGACCGACGTGCTATGCTCGGCCTCGCTCGCGGATTCTGGAGCATCCCATGAGCCATCCGCAGGCCGCCGCCCCGGCCACACCCGCCAGCCCACGAGCCAGCGTGGTCGTCTACGAGGGCGACGGCTGGACCGTCCGCCTCGCCGGGCCGGAGCATGC
The DNA here is from genome assembly GCA_964511605.1 of uncultured Myxococcales bacterium. GTDB lineage: Bacteria > Myxococcota_A > UBA9042 > PHBI01 > JACKFB01 > CAZEHU01. Next base: position 5,492 of record CAZEHU010000066.1, on the reverse strand, counting down.
GGACGCCATCGCGACCCTCCTGAGGACCATCAGCTTTGGAGCGCCGCTGCCGATGGTGGAGGAGCGAGGCCCCGATCCCTTCGCGCTGCGACGGCTCGGTATGGGCCTGTCCGGCCTCGAGCCCTGGCTCTTCCTTGTCGAGCGGGAGGATGGCAGCCCCGGGGGATGCATCTCGGTGACGGTCGTCGGCGGTCGCTTCCGAGCGGCTGTGCGCCCCATCGGCTGGGTGAGCGACGTCCGCCTCATCCCCGATCTCCGCGGGGCGCGCGTCTTCCCCGCCATGTTTCGGGTTGCCCTCGAGCACGTCCGGCGCGAGGTGCCAGGCCTCGACGTCTTCGGCGGCAGCCTCGTCGATCACGATCACCTGGCCCTGACCCCCTTCATGCATCGGGACAAGCGCCGCTTCGAGCAGCCGATGGCCCAGGTCATGGCGCTCGCGGACCTCTACCTGATCTCCCTGAGGGGGCGGGGGCGGGCAAGACCCGGCCGCATGGTCCAGCGGGCGCGCTCCGAGGATCTCGACGAGCTCGCCCACTTCCTCGCCACCCACCAGGCCACCCGCCGCTTCGGCGAGCACGTCACCCGGCGCTGGCTCAATCACCGGCTGTCCGCCTGGCCGGGGCTGCGGGTGGAGGACTTCTGGGTCGTCCGCGGCCAGGGCGCCCGCATCCTCGGCTGTGCCCAGGTCTGGGATCCCTCTGCCGTCCGCCGCTTCGTCCGCCACCCGGCCGGCAGCGGCATGAAGGGGCGGGAGCTCTGGTTCAATATGACCGCCCCCCTCGCTCGTCGAGGCGGCTTGCCGCCCGCCGGAGAGCCGGTCGCGATGGCCTTCGTCAGCGCGCTCGAGGTCGCAGGGGATAACATTGCCATCGCCCGCGATCTGCTCCTGGGCCTGCACCAGCAGCTCAGGGGCGGCGGGCTGGACTGGCTGGCCTACGCAGTGACGCGCGACAGCGGATTCGAGCGTGCCGCCGAGCCCTTCGGCCAGTGGCGCCTGCCTCTGTCCCTGATGGCGATCACGCCCGCGGGCACACCGCTCAACAACCACGACTTCCGCACCCAGCGGCCGGGCTTCGATCCCGTGCTGCTCTGATCCTCCCTCCGAAGCCTGCACAGGGAGCGCCTGCGGAGGCGCCGCCTGTCCAGGATAGACGCGGGTCGCCTACTTCTTCGACGCCAGGCGGCCGCGGGCGGCCTTGTGGCGACGCGCCTCCTTGACCTTCAGGTCCTTGACCTTCGCGATGAGGGCGTCGTCTTTGGCGTCGCGGGCCACCGCCTCGAGGCGCTTGATGCGCGCCATCCGGCGCGCGTGCTTGCGGTTCTCCTCGGCCCGGCGGCGCTTCATCTGGGCTTGGCCCTTGGGGGTACCAGCGGCGCGGCGGGCCTCGCGGGCGGCGCCACGGGCCTCGCCAGCGGCCTCACCGGCTCGACCTGCAGCCTCACGAGCACGGCGCGCCGCCTCGTCGGCCGCTCGGGCGCCCTCTCGGGCCGCCTTGCCTCCGTCCCGGGTCGCGTCGAGGATCCTCTGGTCGTCCTTGCGGCCCTCGTAGCCCTCGCGTCCAGCACCCTCGGCGCTACGGACCGCGTCGCGGGCCTCCTTGGCCGCGCCGTGGGCCTCGCGTCGGGCTTCGGCGGCCTCCTTTCGGGCTTCGGCGGCCTCTCCGCGGGCCTCCTTGGCGGCGCCGAGGGCCTCGCGTCGGGCCTCGCCGGCCTCCTTTCGGGCCTCCTTGGCGGCGCCGAGGGCCTCGCGTCGGGCCTCGGCGGCCTCCTCTCGGGCCTCGGCGGCCTCCTTTCGGGCCTCGGCGGCCTCCTTGCGAGCCTCCTTGGCCTCTCCGCCCCGTCCCTGGGCGGCGGCATCGTTCGAGAGGGCCGCCGGAGCCATCAGGCCAGCGGTGATGAGGGCGATCGAGAAGCGGCCGAGCCTGGTCATGGCATCCTCCGGTGGTCGGTGGCGGTCGAGACGTGCCAAACAAGCCATGGATTCATCGGAAGTGCCAGGGCAGGATCGCGGTTACCCCGATTCTTCCTGGAGTCGAGGGGGCCCGCCCCGTTATGCATCGGCTCCGCCCTTCCGACACCCCCGGCCGCCGAGTCCCTCTGCCTTGAGCTGGTTCCTGCTGATCTTCATCACCCTCGATCTGGCGGTCCACCTCTACCTGTACCGACGCCTGGTGCGGGACGTCAGCGAGCCCAGCTCCCGCGGGAGGCGCGTCGGCACGACGAGCAGACGCAGGTATACGTCAGCGGTGGGACCGGGTATTGGGGCCCGCCCCTCAGGGTGGGCGTGCCGCCGGAGATCGCCACCCTCGTCCTCACCACCTGAGGCCCTGTCGATGCCACATCCTCACCCTCCTCGCCGCTCCGCCTCCGCTCGCGCGCTCCGTCTGGCCCTGCTCGGCGTAGCTCTGCTCGTCGCGTCGGGAGCAACGGCTACCAGCGCCCGCGCCGCGGCGCCGCTCGACTGGGAGCTGACCCTCCGCAAGCTCTCGTGGGGCGCCGGAGCGAGCGCGAAGGTACACCTCCTCGAGTTCACCGACTTCCAGTGCCCCTTCTGCTCGCGAGCCACGAAGGTCCTCGGAGAGCTCGAGGAGCGCTACCCCGATCAGCTCCGCATCACGACGATCCACCGGCCCCTCTCCTTCCACCAGCGCGCGAAGGCCGCCGCCATCGCTGCGACCGCTGCCGCGAGACAAGGCCGCTTCTACGGCATGCGGGAGCTGCTCTTCGAGCACCAGCGGGAGCTCGAGGATGCCGATCTCGAGGCCTGGGCCGAGCGAGCGGAACTGAGCCTCACCCACTTCCGCGCCCACCGCGACGATCCGGCCACCCGGGCCTTCGTCGAGCGCTGTGATGCTGTGGCGGTCTCCGCCGGGGCCCGTGGCACGCCGACCTTCTTCCTCAACGGCAGGAAGCTCACCGGCGCCCAGCCCGCCGACACGTTCGCCACGATCATCGACGAGGAGCTCGAGGCCTCCGGCAAGCAGCAGGGCCTCGACTGGATCGCCGACCGGACGAAGGTGAACAACGCCGACCTCCACGCGCTCATCTACCTGGGGGTGGAGCCCAGCACCATCCAGCCGCCGGACCCGCCGGCCCGCAAGCCTCGCGCCGCCGAGAAGAGCGCGGAGGCCGACAAGGTCTGGGCGGTCACGGTCGACGAGGGGGATGCGAGCATCGGTCCCCGCGACGCACTGGTGACGATGGTCGTCTTCACCGACTTCCAGTGCCCCTACTGCAAGCGCCTCGAGCCCACCCTCGCGGCCCTGAGCGAGCGCTACGGATCCGAGCTGAGGATCGTCTGGAAGCACAACCCGCTGCCTTTCCACCAGCGCGCCGACGAGGCCGCCCACGCCGCCCTCTGCGCCCACGAGCAGGGCCGCTTCGGCCCGATGGCGGAGGCGATCTTCGAGCACCCTCGGTCCCTCGAGGACGGCGACCTCGCCACCTATGCCCGCTCCGCGAAGCTGAAGCGCAAGCGCTTCAAGAAGTGCTACGACGCTCGCAAGCACCAGGGCCGCATCGACGCGGACAAGGCCCTGGCCCGCAAGGTGAGCGCCACGGGGACCCCCTCGAGCTTCATCAACGGCAAGAAGCTCGCTGGCGCGCGGCCCGAGGCCCAATTCGTCGAAGCGATCGACGCCGCCCTCGCAGGCGCCCGGGCGCTCCTGAAGGCGGGCACGAAGCGGGCCGAGCTCTACGACAGGATCATCGCTCGGGGAGAGGTGGACGGCATCCTGAAGGGCCCGCGCCAGGTCATCGATCTCAGCGGCGCTCCGACCGATGGTCCGAAGGGCGCGGAGGTGCGGGTCGTCGTCTTCCACGACCACCAGTGCCCCTACTGCGCTCGCTTGCATCCGCACCTGAGGGAGCTCCGCGAGCGCCTCGGCTCCGAGGTGGCGATCTCCTATCGGCACATGCCCTTGAGCTTCCACAAGCAGGCCCGCCCGGCTGCCATCGCTGCCCTCTGTGCGCACGAGCAGGGGGCCTACCTCGGCTACTCCGAGGGCCTCCTCGAGCGGCACACCGAGCTCGGAGCGGGGCTCTACACAGAGCTGGCCCAGGAGCATCAGCTCGACGCCCAGGCGTTCACCCGCTGCCTCGCGGCGCCGCCCGCCTCGATCACCCAGCGCCTCGAGCAGGACCTCACCCAGGCCAACGCCCTCGAGGTTCGCGGCACCCCCGCGGTCTTCGTCGACGGTCGCCGCTACAAGCCTCGTGGGGGCTGGGGCGTGGAGGGCCTGATCGAGGCGGTTCAGGAGGCGAAGAAGGCGAAGCGATGAGGGGGAGGCGGAGGTTCGTGCCGGCCGGCGTCGCCCTCCTGGCGCTGGGCCTTGTCGTGGGCTGCGATACCGGCCCGGGCCCCGATCCGGAGCCGGAACCGGAGGCGGCCCCCGAGGGCGTCCCGGAGCCCGATGCTGGCTGCTACACCTTCGAGGAGCACATCACGCCCCTGTTCGAAGCCAGGCGGTGCAACGACAAGTTCTGCCACGGCCAGGCGAAGTCGGCGGAGCTCGGCACGCTCTCCGTCGAGGACCTCCTCGAGGGCGGAGAGAGCGGCCCCTCGATCACCGCCTGCGTTGCCGAGAGCTCGCTCCTCTACGAGAAGTGCACGGCCCCGCCCCCGTTCGGCAACCAGATGCCCACGCTCGGCCCCAAGCTGAGCGCCGAGGAGCTGGGGATCCTGGCCGCCTGGATCGACCAGGGCCTGGACGCCTGCGAGTGCCCGTGACACGCCCCTTTCGGCGCGGCCACGGGAGCGGCCACGAGGTCGCGGCGCTGTGAAGAAGCTCGGCCTGGCCTTGGTCTTGCTGCTGGCGACCCTCGCCGCCGGGGGCTTCCTGCTACCGCGGCACGTGAGCGTGGAGCGGGCCGCGGGCCTCCCGGCCTCGCCCGAGGCGGTCTGGGCCCACATCGGCACCCTGGAGCGCTGGAGGGACTGGGAGCCCTGGAGCTTGGGCGATCCCTCGGTGATCTATACCTTCGAGGGCCCCGCCGAGGGGGTAGGCGCCACCCTGATCTGGAGCGGGGAGGGGGGCGGCGGCCGCATGAGCGTCACCTCCTCGGAGCCGCCCCATCGCCTGGTGCTCGCTTTGAGCTTCGACGACGGCGAGAAGCAAGCCACCAATAGGTTCGTCCTGACGCCTATCGAGAGTGGCACCCGCGTGATCTGGAGCCACGAGGCCGATATGGGCGCGGGTCCCTTCGGCCGCTACGTGGGCCTGATGATGGACGGGGCGGTGGGCCCCTGGTTCGAGCGCGGTCTCGGGAGGCTGCGGGGCGTGCTAGCCTCCACCCCATGAAGGTCCGTCTGTTCCTCCTCGCCGCCCTCTCCGTGGCGCTGCTGCCGGTCGCCTACAAGGGCGACGATCCCGCCCCGGCCGCGGACGCGCAGGTCCTGCCGGCAGGCGACGGCGCGGCTCCCGCTGCTGCCGGCGCTACAGCCCCGAGCGCACCCGGAGCCGTCCCCGCTGCTGCCGCCGCTGCCGCTGCAC
>CAZEHU010000065.1:0-9479 GCA_964511605.1 uncultured Myxococcales bacterium | reverse complement strand
GGCGTCAAACTTCTTCTCCGCCGCGTCAAGGTAGTTGGTTGCCGGGAAAGTCACGAGGCACCGGCCAGGGCGTCCTGGGCCTCGCCGCCGCCATCGCGGTCTTCAGCCTCCTTGGGCTGTTCACCTGGAAGAAGAAGCCATTCGCGACCGTCTCCCTCTTCCTCGCGAGCTGCCTGTTCGGCTGGCTCATCGCGGCCCACGTCACCCGCTCGAGCGCCTTCCTCCTCATGGAGTACGAGGTGGTGGACATGCTCGGCGGCTACACGCTGGCGGTGTGGGGCTCCTTCCTCTGCTTCTTCGGGCCCCTTGTGGTGTTGGCCGCCGAGCCGAACTGGGATCCCAGCGCCGAGTTCCTGCGCGTGGCGCTCCTCTGGGGCGATACCGTCATCCAGGAGCGCGTGCTCCAGGAGCCGCAGACCTTCCGGATCGGCGAGGACCTCCGCAACGACTTCATCCTGCCTAATGCCAACGTCGCCAAGAAGTTCCCGCTCTTCGTAGCGAACCGGCATCACCACTGGTCGATGGGTCTGGCGGCCGAGCTCCGCGGCGATGTGCACATCCGCGGCGAGAGCGGCTCGATCGCCGAGTGGGTCAAGAAGGGCACCGAGAACAAGAGCGGCGTGAACCTCGTGGACGTGGGCCCGGGCGACTGGGGCACGATCCTGGTGGACGAGTTCACGATCTTCTTCCAGTTCATCCAGCCGGACAGCCGGGTGAGCAAGAAGGGCTTCTTCGTCTTCGACGAGATCGCCTCCGCCTGCATGTCCACGAGCTTCTGGGTCCAGGCGGGCTTCCTGCTCTGGACCATCTTCGCGTGGAACCCCACCGCCATCCGCGTGGTCAAGGAGAACCAGCGCAAGCTCCCGACCGCGGTCGCGACGATCATCGACCCTCAGGAGGAGGAGGATCCTCTCGACGACGGTGAGGAGGACGACACCACGGCCAAGGCCGCAGAGGGGGAGGAGGGCAAGTTCGGCGATCCCGAGGAGGATCCAGACAAGGAGTCGAAGGTCCCGAAGAACGACGGCAAGATGGTCGACAAGATCGACCCCAAGAAGGTGGGCCTCAACGACCTGTTGTCCACCAACAAGCTCGGTGGCGAGGGCGCGATCGCCAACATCCTGAACTCCAATACCGACGGCTTCTCCAATAAGATCGCCGTCGCGATGGCCGGCACCGGCTCCGAATTCGTCATGGGCCACGGCTCCGGCGGCCTCGGCTTCAAGGGGACCGGCACCGGCGGCGGCGGTGAGGGCGGCTACGGCCGTATCCACGGCATGGGCAAGATCGACACCGGCGGCGGCATGGGTGTGCGCGCCGGCCTCGGCAAGAAGCGCTCGAAGCGCGTCGGCAAGATGAAGGTCGGCAGGGGCGCCACCCAGGGCTTCTGCAAGAAGGGCAACATCGCCTCGGTGGTCAAGCGCCGCGCCGGCGCGATTCGCGCCTGCTACGAGTCGCGTCTGCAGCTCAACCCGAAGCTCGGTGGCAAGATCACGGCCCGCTGGACCATCGACATGGAGGGCAAGGTGAAGAGCGCGTCGACGACCAAGAACACCGTCAAGGACGGCAAGGTCGGCTCCTGCGTGCTGCGTGTGCTCCGGCGCATGCGCTTCGCTAAGCCGGAAGGCGGCATCTGTGTGGTGCAGTGGCCCTTCGTCTTCAACTCTGGGGCCTAGCCCGCCCCCCCAAACCCCGCGCGCGCCGAGCGACCTACGTCTGCGCGGCGTGAGCCGCGAGGATCAGGCGCACGGTGGCAGCCTTCCCCGCGGGGGAGGGAGGGGCCGGCCCCGTGGTGAGCCCACTCGGTCCACCGGCACGAGGGGCTCAATGATAGGTCGTCGGCTCCCCGTCCTCCTCCTCCCGCGCCGGCATCGGCTCGTCGTCCTGGAAGTCGATGAGCTCGTCGATGTCCGTCGGCAACACGCCGAAGCCGGCGTCGGCCCAGAAGCGAAGGAAGTGTGCTGCCATCGAGAGGTAGTGCTCCGCGTCGACGGCCTCGATGCGCCGGAAGCGGTCCTCGTCGCGGGCGGCCTCGAGGGCCGTGGCCAAGGCGACCATCGCGACGGGATCCATTGGCTCGGCGGCGCGGCGGGCGAGATCGGCGTCGGTGAGGACCTGCTCGAGGGCGCCCGCCCCGAACTCGCAGGGATTCATGGGGTACAGACCGTAGGGTGAGACGTAGGGACAGCGCTCGCAGTCAGGCTCCTTCTGCCTCAGCTCGAGGTACTCCTCGAGATCGAGATCGGTGTCGAGCTCCGCGTACTCGTCGATCGCGCGGCTCTGCCACCCCGGATCGCTGGCGATCCGGGGAGCGCTCACCGCCGCGCAGGTGGTGGTGGTGGTCTCCCGGTAGGTCGCCTCGAGCTCGAAGAGGACCGAGCGATCCTCCTCGTCCAGCTCGTCCCGGGCCTCGCGGGCTACGAGGCGGTGGATACTCCGCAGGACGGGCAGGCTCGAGGAGACACCCTCCTCGCTATGGGGCTGTACGAGCTGCCAGTCGAGGCGTCGCATCGGGGACCGGCACCTCCCGCCCAGGGTCCAGACCCCGGGCTCTACCACCGGCTCGCCGTGGTGGCCACCTTGACCCGCCCGAGGGCGCGTCGGGATACTGACCCTCCCTCGAGGAGGACACGATGCGCCGGCTACAAAGCCTGAACCCTATCCTCTCGCTCGTCCTGACGGCCGCGCCCGCGATGATCGCGTGCTCCGTCGGCGGCGGCTCCTCGAGCGGCGGCGGCTTCGAAGGCGAAGACGAGGGGGCCGAGCCGGAGCCCCAGCCCTCGAGCGGCGGCGAGCCCGCCGCCAACGAGCCGGACGTGGACACGGTGGGCGGCGACGTGGCGCTGCCCACCGGTGATCCCCTGGTCACCGTGCTCGGCATCGACCTCGATGGCCTCGACGAGGGGGCCGAGCCGCCCTGGTCGTTCGAGGAGGAGGGGCTCTTCTGCGGGGCCTCGAACATGCACGTGGTGGTGGAGGCCAGGAACTTCACGACCGAGGAGTTCATCCTCCTGGTCAAGACGAAGTCCAGCGAGCTCGTGTTCCCCGAGGTGGAGCCGACGGTGTACGAGGGCGAGGACTTCGTCGATCACTACGTCTTCTCCATCGGGGGCGCCGCCATCCTCGACGCGATCGACGCCGTGCACGCGACGCTCGACGAGGAATCGCTTGCCAACGACGATAGCTTCGAGGTGGGGGCGGCAGTCCTCCTCGACAAGGTCATCGTCGACAAGGAGGTGCCTCCTGACGACGACGCGCCCGAGGGCACGGAGCCCACGATCGAGCAGGTCATCGAGGTCGACTGGTCCAAGGACAAGGGCCTCATCCACTACCTCAAGGTGAAGCTGGACGAGGAGCCGCCGAGCGAGGGCATCTTGGTGGAGCCTGATCTCGACACGACGATCCCGTCGATGTCCGGCCCGAGCGCGTTCAAGGGCTCGGCGACCGACAACGGCAAGATCTCCCACATCGAGCTGGAGTTCGTCTTCCAGCCGGATCAGGACCAGCCCGAGGGCACGGCCCTGACCGAGTTCGTCAAGACCATCGAGGCCGGCCCGGACGATGGGAAGACCATGAACTTCGACCAGGCCGTCGACGTCTCCTCCTTCCAGACGGGCTTCTACGACCTCCGTGTGAAGGCCGTGGACGTCTGCGGCCACGAGGCGCCCTTCCAGCTCCGCTTCGACGAGGACCTGAGCGAGGTCGAGCAGCAGATCACCACCGTGAAGGTGATCGCCTTCCCCTTCATCCGGGCGGCGCGCCCCAGCGTCCTGCCCGGGCAGCCGGTCATCACCGACCTGAAGGTGGTCCACTGGGACGCTCCCGAGGTGGATCCGGAGACCGACGAAGAGCTCGACTACCCGGACCTCCTCGTCGCCACCTTCGATGGCGTCTACCTCCTCCTCAACGAGGGGCTCGCGAGCCCCGGCACCCTCGATGTGAACAAGGCCCTCCAGCTCACCGGCGGCCAGACGAGCTTCGTCGATGCCCTCGACGCCGACTCCGATGGCCTCTTGGACATCGTCGCGGTCGAGAACCTCCAAGGCTCCTTGGCCCTCGTGCTCTACATCCAGCAGGCGTCGAGCGGCATCCTGCTGTACAAGGAGCACCACGCCTTCCTCACCGACGAGGAGGCCGCCAACGGTATCGCCGTCCCCGAGATCCGAGCCATCGTGGTCGCCGACTTCACCGGCGACGATCTGCACGAGGTCGACGGTGAGCCCTCCGAGGTCCGCGACGACATCGCGGTGCTCACGGCGGATACCGCGAAGTCGATCCTGCTCTTCAAGCGCATCTCGACCCAGGTGCCGGTGGACCAGGCCTTCCAGGAGGAGCTCTGCGATGAGTCCAAGCTGGAGTTCAACGCTGAGCCCGAGGAAAGCGACGAGCCGCCCCCAGGCGAAGGGCCTGGCGAGGAGCCGGGCGCCGACGCTGCGGGGGGCGCAGACGCGGCAGCCGAGAGCGCGGACGCCGCGACCGCGAAGACCGAGTACGTGGAGTGCGACGACTACTTCACGGCCTACGTGCCCGCGGGCAGCGTCGAGAAGGTGACCAAGGCGGTGGCCGTCGACGTGACCGGCGACGACGGAGTACCGGACGGCTACCTCGACCTCGTGGTGGCCGGCGAGGGCAGGAACCAGATCACCGTCTTCCGCAACGTGTGGGATCTCCAGGATCCGCGAGATACATCCTTCGGGGATCCCACCGTCTCCCACCCCTGGCCGATCCCCAACCAGAATACCCAGGACGTCCAGCAGTTCTGCCTCGCCAACTTCGTGGAGCTCAGCGAGGATGATGTCGAGGCCAACGACATGGACTTCGATCACCTCGACGTGGTGGCCGGGACCGAGCAGTCCAGCACGTGGCGCATCGGCCTCGGCGTCGGCTTCGGCCAATTCGACGCCACCGGCCAGGTCGTCATCGACGGGGACGAGGGCCCTGAGCTGCGCGTCGAGAGCATGTCCGGCACCACCAACCCGGGGGTGAGCGGCGTCATCTGCGACGACTTCGACGGCGACGGGCTCATGGACTTCACCATCATGAGCGACGACGCCCGCATGCTCGAGGTGCACCTCGGCAATGGCCGCGGACGCTTCAACCAGCCCGAGGCCTCCCCCTTCCTGAACCCCGCCAATGAGGGCATCGGCTTCGTGACCGGCTTCGGCGCCAAGAACCTGCGGAGCGCGGATCTCGACCTCGACGGCTACCCGGAGCTCATCTTCGATCTCGGCAAGGCCGGGATCGTCGTGGTGCGGAACCTGACCACCGAGGACAAGCCCTTCGATCTCCAGGCGGCCCGAGCGCTGGTGACGCCCCTCGGCAAGGGGGGCGCGGCGACGGGCGGCCAGCTCGCCAACTTCGCGGTCGGGGACGTGACCGGCGATGAGTACCCGGAGATCGTGGCGGCCACGACGGGCGGTCCGATGTCCTCGTCCCAGTGGCTGAAGGCCTACCACCCGATCGCCTATGACTACCGCCGCTTCACGCGCAGCTTCGAGGACACGGAGCCGGGCGGCGAGAGCTTTCTGGGCAACAAGACGTCGGCCTCCCCGACGGTCTTCGTCTGGACGCCGGGCGTCTACCACCCCCGACTCCCGGGCTATCCGGCCTCCTACGATCGCATGCCGAAGAGCGTCTACAACCTCGCTCTGCACGGCCCGGTCACGCCCAAACAGATCCTGATCGCCGATCTCTTCGATCCCGGCGACCCCACGGGCGCCTCGGGCGATGGGCGCAACGACCTCATCCTCATCGGTGGTGGCTCGGGCACACCCCAGACCCACATCGCGGTCTATATGAACCTGGCCGAGGGGGGGCTCGTCGACGGCGATGGCGATCCTCAGCCCGACGAGCCAGGCGGCTTCTGGGCCCTCGACAGCCTCGAGCTCTACGACGGGGCGACCTTCGCGCCCTACAATGGGCACTACTCCTTGCCCTCCGAGCCCCAGTCGGGGGTGCTCATGGCCTCGGACATCGATGGTGGCGGCAAGCCGTCGCTGTACCTGTCGGCGAACACGGAGGCCCACGAGAACTGCCAGACCGGCTACACCATCCCCCCGACCCTGCGCCGCTGCGGCTGGGCTGAGCACCTCACGCAGGGAGGGGGCGTGTTCGAGTACTGGAAGTGCTGGGCGGACGATCCCTTCTTCTCGTGCGACATCGAGGAGATCGAGGATCACAAGGTCGGAGGCAACGTCGAGCGCATCATCAAGTTCGTCGATCTGCCCGAGCCCGACGAGGAGGACCCCATCGGGTGTGCCCTCGGCGCCACCGACGATGACCCCCTCACTGCCGGTGATCTAGCGGTGCTCAGCCGCTCCACAGGAACCCTGGAGATCTTCCGGTACAGCGAGAGCGAAGGCACCGCCGACTTCCCCTTCGACCCGAAGCTGAGCATCACCAAGAAGATCGGCGACAACCCCAAGGACATCAGCTTCGGCGAGCTCGATCAGCTCGGCGGGGGCAGCGGGGAGGGCGACCTCGTCTTCCAGGACTTCACGGCCACGGTGGCCGCCGACGTGGCGGTCGCCTTCGGCAAGAAGGACTGCTCCCTGAAGGATCCTTTCAAGGCGCCGCTGTCCGTCGATCCCAAGACCGAGCAGAAGGGCGGCGTGCACTCCTCGATCATCCGCGACATGAACGCCGATGGGTACCAGGACGTGGTGTTCACGGAGCAGGGCTCCGGGTTCGTGACGATCTATCTCGCCGTGGGGCCGGATCCGAACGCCGAGTACAGCTCGCAGTTCCACGGACCGATCCAGCTCCCCACCTGTTCCCAGCCGACGCAGGTGGAGAGCTACGACTTCGACGCCGATGGCTGCGAGACGGTGCTCGTGCTCTGCGAGGGCGCCGGCGCCGTGGCCATGTACCAGGACGATACCTGCAAGAAGAACATCGCCCTCGCCGCCGCCGAGGGCGGCGACGAGTAGCCCCTACAGCCGTCTCCCTCATCGAGGCAGGCGACAGAACTGGCCGGCTCCGGGATCTCGCCTACACTGCTCCCATCCTAGAGGAGGCGTGGGTTGCAGTGTCCCAGGTGCGGATTCGACCAACCCGATGCCGAGGAGTGCATCTCCTGCGGCATCGTGATCGCGAAGTACGTGGCGGCGATGGGCGACGCGATCGCCGCACGGGAGGAGGTCCGCGAGGAGGCGGAGGCTGTCCACGACGCGCTCGAGACCGACGGGGAGAAAGGGGAGCCCAACCCCGCGCGGGATCTCATCGGCGCGCCCCCGAAGATCAGCGACGCCGCGAGACGACCCGTACAACGGAGGGCCGGCCCCCAGGGGGGCGCGTCCAGCTTCCAGACCGTCGGGGGTGGAGGGGCTTTCCTCAAGCGCCACAGCCTCGCCGACGAGCCGATCGGCACGGTGGCGATGGCCTTCCGCGGCCTCGCCTCCGTGCTCTGCTTGATCATCGCCGTCGTGATGGTCTCGAACGGCGAGGGCCTCAAGTCCCCCTGGCCGTACATCATCCTCATCAGCTATGCCTCCGCGGCCCTCTGGGGCCTGACGACCATCCGCCAGGAGATCACCACCCGGAGCTTCGCCGTCGAGATGGCGGTGCTCGTCGGCATGACCCTGGTCCTGCGAACGGCCTCGCCCGAGATGTTCGCCGTCGAGCCGGAGACCGTGGAGGAGGACAAGGTCGTCCTGCCCCACCTGCCCAAGACCCCGGTGGGACGCTTCGCCAAGCGCTGCCTCACCTTCGTGATCGCCGGCCAGGAGCTGCTGGAGCTCAGCGCCCCTGCCACCGCTGAGGACTGGAAGCGCCTCGAAGGCCACCTCGACTTCAGCGCCCTCAAGCGCGAGTACGCGCTCCTCGGCGACGCCGACAAGGCCACCGCCTACGAGGTCTGGGGCAGCCTGAAGGAGCTGGGTGGTCCCATCTCGGGCCTGATGGAGCGCTATGGCAAGGCCGCGGAGGGAGGCGCCGAGGGCGCCATGACCGTCTCGATCCCCGACGTAGAGCTCCGCGCCCTGTCCGGCGAGCTGAAGAAGGCCGTCGATCGCGCCGAGCGCCTCCGGAGCAGCTTGCTGGTCTACTGAAGCGGACCCGTCAGCCCTCGTCTCGGATCCAGGAGCCGCTCCGGCCACCGTGCTTCTCGACGAGCTCGACGCCCGTGATGCACATCCCGCGGTCGATCGCCTTGGCCATGTCGTAGACCGTGAGCGCGGCCACCGAGGCGGCCGTGAGCGCCTCCATCTCCACGCCGGTGCGACCCCTCACGCGGGCCTCGGCGCGGATGGTCACCTCCGCCGGGCCCACCTGGAGATCCACCTCCACCTGGTCGAGCCCCAGGGGGTGGCAGAGCGGGATCAGCTCGGCGGTGCGCTTGGCCGCCAGGATGCCGGCGAGGCGCGCCGTCGCGAGGACGTCGCCCTTCTTCAGGCTGGCCTCACGGATGGCTGTCGCTGTCGGTTCGGCCATCTCGATCCGGGCTCGCGCCACCGCACGCCGGAGCGTCACGGGCTTCTCGGAGACATCCACCATGTGGGCGGCGCCATCGCTGGCTACGTGCGTCAGTCCACCTGCGTCGTGATCACTCATGGAGCGGACGCTAGTCGAAGGCGCCCTCGACCGCCAAGGGATTGCTGGGAGCCCGCTACGCGCCCCATCGCAGCGGGCAGAGGGCTTAGGGCCCGGCCGGTGTGGCCAACAGGAGCTCCGGTCCATCCTCCGAGACGTTGCCCGCCTCGTCGTGGGCCTCCACTCCGAGGAGCACGGTCCCCCCGGGCTCGAGTCCCTCCACGTCGAGGCTCGTCGCCGGCGCCTCCACCTCGTCGATGGGGAGATCGTCGCCGAAGACCGTGTAGGACGTGACCGCCACGTCGTCCTCCGCCGCCGTCCAGCTCAACAGGGCGCCCGTCGCCGTGACGTTCCAGGCCGTCACAGCAGCGCCCGGAGGCCACGTCGGCGGCCCCTCGTCCTCCGGACCCTCGCCACCCTCGCCCACCGTCGCTGCCAGCGTCGTCACCTCGAGGAAGGGGCCCGCGACGATCTCTGAGTCGACGAGCGCGACCACCGCGATCCCATAGGTGTGCGCTGGCTCGAGTCCCGCCAAGGTCGCGGCGGTGGTGTCGCCGGAGACGCTGGTGCGGACCTCCTGGTCCACCAGGACATCGAAGCCGTCGGCGCCCGCGCCGCTGAGCGGCGGCCACCCCACCATGAGCGAGGTGGTCCCGTGCTCCATTACTAGGAGCTCGGCCCCGGCGGGCCAGTCGATCGGCGCGGGCGCGGGCGCGCCCGGATCCCCATCCCCCACCGCGCCGCCGTCCACAGCACAGCCCACGAGGAGCGCGAGCCCGACCGCCGCGCGGAGTACGCCCGCCAGAGCCCGCGCCGCTGTCTGCCCATCGTGCATCGCCGCCCCACGGTACCAGAAGGTACCAGAAGCGCGGTTTCGGGAGACCGAAACGCGCGAGGCTGGCTCGCCGCCCCGCTCAGTGCGTACACTGACGGACCAGCCTCCGCTGGCT
>CAZEHU010000064.1:0-9570 GCA_964511605.1 uncultured Myxococcales bacterium | reverse complement strand
CTTCCACCCCACCTGCTCGGCCTACGCCGAGGAGGCCTACCAGCGCCACGGCTTCGCCCGGGGTACCTGGCTGACCACCCGTCGGATCGCCCGCTGCCACCCCTTGGGAGGCGAGGGCCTCGATCCGGTGCCGGTGGAGGCACCGTGATCCGCCGCTCCCTCCCCCTGGCGACGCTCCTGCTCGGCGCGGTGGCGCCCTTTGCCCACGGCGTCCAGACCGCGCCCGTCGCGTACCCGGCCGAGGATCCGAAGCTCGAGCTGATCTTCGACAGCGAGGGCGGCACCTTGTCGAGCGCGAAGCTCCAGGAGCCCCGCTATACCCGGGACGCCTGGCCGCCCCTCGCCGGGGTGCCCGAGGAGCGAGCCGCTGCCGGCCCCCTCGACCTCGTCACCACCTGGTCGCCGCGCTTCCGCCCCTACCGGGTGGTCTTCAGCACCCTCGAGGGAGCGGGCGACGCGACCCTCCTCGTCGGTCGTGGACAGGGGGCCCGCCTCGAGGGCGGCCGCCTCCATCGGCCCGAGGACCCGGTCGTCGCCAAGCCCCTCGCGGCCGGTGACGTCGTCGTGGTCGGCGCGCCGGCTGCATCCCAGGGGGAGTTCCCGATCGTCCGGATCGCCGAGAGCGGCGCCATCGAGCTGGGCGGCGAGCCTGCCGACGCTACCAGGGTGGCCTACCGAATCGAGCGGCGGGGAGGCGTCCAGGCGCTGTTCGAGGCCGGCCCGGACTTCACGAAGCTCTCGGAGGGTGACGGGCTCCCGATGACCTGGGTCTGGCCGGATCCGGGCACCGACAGCTCCTCGCTGTGGATCGAGAAGCGCTTCGAGGCCGGACAGCACGCCTACGAGCTGAAGCTCACCATCGCGGTCCACAACTTCGGCGCCGAGCCGGTCCGCGAGCATATGGGCTTGCAGATCTCGGCGTGGCAGCACCCGGATCTGGTCCAAGGTGGCATGTTCTCCTTCCCCTCGGAGCACCACGCGGCGAGCTGCTTCACCGGCGAGAGCCTCGAGCGCACCGAGTACATGTCCCTGGTCGAGGAGCCCCAGGCCTTCTCCACCGAGACCCTCTGGGCAGGGGTGGATACCCGCTACTTCATCCTGGCTGCCGCGGCCGACGACCTGCCCGGGGCCCAGTGCATGGCCGCCGCCTCGCCGTCGCCCCCGGTGGGCAACGGCACGATCTCCGCGACCCTGCTGGCGCCGAGTGTGCGCCTCATCAAGGCCGGCGCGGATGCCTGCGTGCCGGGTTGGCTCAGGGCTCTCGAGGGGCGTCGCACCTGTGAGGAGGCAGCCCGCGCCCTCGGCCATGAGCTCGCCGACCCCCTCAAGAAGATCAGGACCACCTGGCAGACCCGCCGCGAGGATCTCGCCGGTGCCGAGAAGGTCGCATTCGACGAGGCCTGGTATGCCCTCCGCGGCCGGCAGCGCTCCTTGTACGCCTTCACGCTCTTCCTCGGCCCGAAGGAGTCCGACAAGCTCGAGGCGTCGGGCCACGAGCTGGTGGGCAGCCTCGACTTCGGCATGCTCGCCGCCATCGCCGAGCCCATGCTCCGCTTGCTCCAGTGGTTCTTCGGCCTCACCGGCCACTGGGCCTTCGCGATCCTCCTGCTCACGGTCCTGGTCAAGGGCCTGCTCCTGCCCCTGACGAACAAGAGCTTCAAGAGCATGCAGCGCATGCAGAAGCTCGCGCCGGAGATGAAGCGCGTCAAGGAGGAGTACAAGGACGATCGTGAGGGCCAGGGCCGCGCGATGATGGCCCTGTACAAGAAGGAGAAGGTGAACCCGGCCGCCGGCTGCCTGCCCATGTTCGTGCAGATGCCGATCTGGTTCGCCCTCTACCGCACGATCCTCAGCTCCGTAGAGCTCTATCACGCCCCCCTCGGGGGCTGGATCCAGGACCTCAGCTCCTCCGATCCCTACTACGTCCTACCGGTCCTCCTCGGGGTGCTGATGCTGGTGCAGTCCAGCTTCACCCCCTCCTCGCCCGGCATGGACCCCGCCCAGCAGAAGATGATGAAGTACGGCATGCCCCTCATGTTCTCCGTCTTCATGGTCGCCCTGCCGAGCGGGCTCGTCTTGTACATCACGATCAATACGATCCTCACCATCCTCCAGAACCTCGTGATCAAGCGGAATATCTAACCATGAAGAAGACCTACGAAGGACGAGACATCCACGCAGCAGTCGCCAAGGCGGCCAAGGTCCTCGGGGTCGAGGCCGACGCCCTCGACTACAAGGTGCTCGCCGGCCAGGCCGGCGGCTTTGCCCTCATCGAGGTGAAGAGCGGCGAGGTCGGGGGCGCGGCCGCCGCCGCCGGCCTCGTGGAGAAGCTCACGGGCTCCCCTTCGGCGGGTGGAGACGAGGACCGTGGTGGTCGGCGCGACTTTCGCGACCGGGGCGATCGAGGCCGCGGCGACCGCGACCGCGACCGGGGTCGGGGCCGCGACCGAGATCGTGGCGGACGGGGTCGTGACCGCGACGGCGGTGGCCGGGGCCGCGACCGGGATCGGGGCGGCCGCGGTGGTCGTGGAGATCGGGGCGATCGGCGCCCGCGTCGCGAGCCCCCGCGCCTCGTCCAGGACGGCCCCACCGAGGTGAAGGTCTTCGCCGCGGAGGGCCAGGACCTGTCCGGCTCCGCCCAGGCGGCCGCCGACTTCGTCCACGAGCTCTTCGAGAAGATGGGCATGGGCTGCGAGGTCAGCGTGACCGAGGAGGATCGGACCCTCTGGTTCGAGATCGCCGAGGGCCCGTACCACGAGGGCCTCATCGCCGATGAGCAGCGCCTGCTCGAGGCCTTCGAGCTCCTCACCGACAAGATCGCCAATCCCGACCGGGGCCAGGGCCGAAAGCGCGTCGTCTTCGACTCCGGCGCCGTGAAGCGCGCCGCGGACGAGGATCTGGGCGAGAGCGCCCGCGACCTGGCCCGGCGCGCCCTCGAGGAGAGCCGCGTCATGAAGATGGGCCCCCTCGACCCCCGCGCCCGCCGCCTCGTGCACATGGCGCTCAAGGAGGTCGAGGGTGTGGAGACCCGCTCGGAGGGCGAGGGCGTCTTCCGCCGGGTCTGCATCATCCCGAAGTAGCCTCTCGAAGCGCCTCCAGCGACGATCCCGCTACCCCTCGAGCTCGAGGGGTAGCGGGATTGCGAGGGGCCACGGGGTCGATTCGTCCGGGTGGGGTTGTGGATCGTCCCTGTGGGTTCTCTGTGGAGGACCTGTCGACAGCGCCGCTCGGTGGACAGCGGGCCTCGATCTCCGAAGGATCCCCAGCTCCTCCCCACGTTCTGCACGATTCGATCCCCACCCAACGGGGCATGATCTCCTCCATGATCCCGTGTGCTTCGCTGTCCTTTCCCCAGCATCCACAGCCCCTACTTCCCCCCCTGTACCACCCTTGATATAGAGTCTGTCCCCAAGGAGGTCCGGGCTCCGGCTGTGCGCCATGCGGCCTCGACGCGAACCGCGTCTCCCGCAACCTGGACTGCGTCCCCTCCCACGGAGGTCCGAGCCATGCCCCCCCTCGAACTCGAGCTCGACCGCTCCTCCTTCCTCGCCGTGCTCTACAAGGCCCAGGGCGTGGTGGACCGGAAGAGCACCGCCAACCTGCTCTCGAACCTCAGCCTCACCCAGACCTCGGAGACGACCGTCCGGGTGGTGGGGACCGACTACGACGTGATCCTCGAGGCCGACCTGCCGGCGAAGATCCTCCAGGGGGGCGCGGCCTGCATCAATGGCAAGAGCCTCTTCGACGTGGTCAAGGCCCTCAGCTCGGACAGCGTGCACCTCAGAGTGCTCGACAACCACTGGGTCGAGGTCACCGCCGATCGCTCGCGCTTCAAGCTCGCTGGCATCGACGCGGCCGACTTCCCCGAGGTCCGCTCTCCTTCGGACGAGGACACCGCCTGGATCACGCTCGGTAAGGCCCTGCTGAAGGATATGGTCGAGAAGACCGCCTTCAGCGTCTCCAACGACGAGACGCGGATGAACCTGAACGGCGTCTACCTCAAGGTGGATCCGTCCACCGATGGCATGGCGCGGCTGACGATGGTCTCCACGGACGGCCACCGCCTCAGCAAGGTGGAGTTGGACGCGGAGGTCCAGGGCTACGACGGGACCGCGCGGCAGGCGATCATCCACAAGAAGGGTGTCCAGGAGGTCCGCCGCCTGCTCGACGACGCCGGCGATACGATCGATGTGGGCTTCGCGCCGCGCTTCATCCTCTTCCGGGTGGGTGGCACGACCTTCACGGTCTGCCAGATCGAGGACACCTACCCCGACTATGAGCGGGTGATCCCGCCCTCCTCGCCCATCCGCATCGAGGTCCCTCGCAGCCGCATGCTCGAGGCGATCGGGAGGATCGCGATCCTCACCAGCTCCAAGAGCAACATCATCAAGGCCGAGCTCAGCTCCGGGCGGCTGGCTTTCACCACCTCGAATCCCGACTACGGGGAAGGTGAGGACGTCATCGACGTGGACTACGAAGGCGACGGCCTGGTGGTGGGCTACAACTACAACTACCTCAACGAGGTGCTCCGGGTCCTCGACAGCGACAAGGTGGTGCTCGAGTGCTCCGATGCGTTCAGCCCCACGGTGCTCAGCGGCGCCTCGGAGCCTGGAGCGCTCTTCGTCGTCATGCCGATGCGCATCTGAGGTCGGACCTCCACCCTCCTGACCCCGCCCTTCCCTGCCTGGCTTGCTGATCCGCCGTGGAGCTGACCGAGCTGAGCGCCGAGGGCCTCCGGAACCTCGAGCCCCTTCGCCTGGATCCCCACCCTCGCTTCAACCTGCTCGAGGGGGCGAACGGCCAGGGCAAGACCAACCTGCTGGAGGCGATCTACCTCTGCGCCACCCTGCGCAGCTTCCGGGAGGCGAGGGTCAAGGGCCTCGTACACTTCGACCGGGAGGAGGCTTGGGTACGTGGGACCATCGTCCGCCGGGGCGTGAGCCGCGGGCTGGCGGTGGAGATCGGGCCCCGGGGCCGGCGGGCGGCGGTGGACGGGAAGGTGGTCTCCCGGCTCTCGGACTACTTCGGCCATATGCACGTGGTGGTCTTCGCGCCGGACGATCTGCAGCTCACCAAGGGCGGGCCGGAGCTCCGGCGGCGTTTCCTCGACCGAGCCATCGTGAACCTGCAGCCGGGCTACTGGGACGAGGCTCGCGCCTACCAGCGGGCGCTGAAGCATCGGAACGAGCTCCTGCGCACCTCCTCGGGCCGCCACCTGGATCCCGTGGTGATGGAGAGCTTCGACATCGAGCTCGTCCGCCGGGCTGCCAGGGTGCGTATGCGCCGGCTGGCTTTCATCGAGGCGCTCCGCCCAGCCTTCCTCGCGACCTTCGCCGAGGTGACGGGGGGCGGCCTCGAGGCTGCGATGCGCTACACCCGCTCGGCGGGGGACGAGGCCATGAGCGAGGAGGAGCTCGCCGACCGCTACGCCGAGCGACTCGAGAGCGGACGGGAGACCGACCGAAAGCGGGGCTTCACCGGGACCGGGCCTCATGCCGACGACCTCGGGCTCGAGCTGATGGGCCACCCGGCGCGACAGCACGCGAGCCAGGGGCAGCATCGGGCGTACGCGCTCTCGCTCAAGATCGCGGAGCTGCAGCTCGCGGCGGACCGCCTGGGGGCCTGGCCGGTGCTCCTCCTCGACGACGTGAGCTCGGAGCTCGATCGCGATCGAAACGCCCGGCTGATGGACTTCCTCGATCGCTCTGGCGGGCAGGTCTTCGTGACCACCACGGATCGGAGCTGGATCCAGGTCCAGGGAGCGACGCGCATCTTTCGCGTCGAGGGTGGCATCGTCCACCAAGAGTCGTAGTAAGGTCCCCGAACCCGGGACGAGGAGGTCTGAGGGTGGAGCGCTTCGTCATCGAGGGAGGGACACGGCTCGAGGGCAGCGTGCGCCCCTCGGGTTCGAAGAACGAGGCGCTGCCGTGTCTCGCCGCCTGCCTGCTCACGGCCGAGCCGGTGATCCTGCGCAACCTGCCCGCCATCGCGGATGTGCGGGTGATGATGGAGGTGATGGAGGCTCTGGGCGTGAAGGTCGAGCGCCTGGCCTCCGATACCGTGCGCCTGACCTCCGGGGCGCTGAGCGCCACGGAGCTCGACCAGGAGCTCTGCCGGCGCATCCGCGCCTCGATCCTCTTCGCGGGCCCGATGCTTGCGCGCTTGGGGGAGATCATCCTGGCGCCGCCGGGCGGCGACGTCATCGGCCGGCGGCGGGTGGATACCCACATCATCGGGCTGCAGGCCCTCGGCGCCGAGGTGGAGCTCGAGAGCGGCTACAGCATGAGGACCGAGGGTCTGCGGGGTGCCGAGATCTTCCTCGACGAGCCCTCGGTCACCGGCACGGAGAACCTCCTGATGGCGGCGACCCTCGCTCGGGGCACCACCACCATCATGAACGCCGCCAAGGAGCCCCACGTGCAGGGGCTCGCGCGGATGCTGGTCTCGATGGGAGCGGAGATCAGCGGCATCGGCACCAGCACGCTGCGGGTGACGGGGGCGAGGCGGCTGCACGGGACCACCCACACGGTCGGGCCTGACTACCTGGAGATCGGCAGCTTCATGGGGCTCGCCGCGGTCACCGATGGGGACGTGGTGATCGAGGGGGTTCGGCCCGAGGAGCTGCGCATGGTCTTGCACACCTTCGCCCGCCTCGGCGTGGTGCCGGAGGTGGGCGAGGACTCCTTGCACGTCAAGCCGGGGCAGGCCCTGACGGTGCAGCGCGACCTGCACGGGGCGATCCCTCGCATCGACGATGCGCCCTGGCCGCAGTTCCCGACCGACCTGATGTCGATCGCCATCACGGTGGCCACCCAGTGCCAGGGGACGGTGCTCTTCTTCGAGAAGATGTTCGAGGGGCGGATGTTCTTCACCGACGCCCTCATCCAGATGGGCGCCAGCATCATCCTCTGCGATCCGCACCGGATCGTCGTGGTGGGGCCGTCGCAGCTCTACGGCGCGCAGCTCGAGAGCCCGGACGTGCGCGCCGGGATGTCGCTGCTCATCGCCAGCTTGGCGGCCAAGGGGACCTCGACCATCTACAACGTCCGCCAGATCGATCGCGGCTACGAGCGAGTGGACGAGAAGCTCCTCGCCCTCGGGGCCAAGATCGAGCGCAGTGAAGGCTGAGGGGCTCCGCGCCCCTCCGAACCCCGTGCCCTCGCCCCCTCCCCGCCGGCCGCCCCCCGCTGCTCCTCCCATCAAGAGGATCGTCGTGAAGCTGGGCTCCACGACCCTCATCTCCGGCGACCTCGAGGCCCTCGGGGCCCAGGTGGCCGTGCTCAAAGCGCGGGGCCTCGAGGTGGCGGTGGTCTCGAGCGGCGCCGTGGCCTGTGGCATGGAGGTGCTCGGCCTCACCGAGCGCCCGACAGAGCTCGCTCTGGTGCAGGCCTACGCTGCGGCGGGGCAGGCGGAGCTGATGGCCCGCTGGGGGGCCGCCATGGCGGCGCACGGGGTGCGCTGCGCCCAGATCCTGCTGACGCACGAGGACCTCAGCGATCGCCGTCACTTCCTCAACGCGCGCCACACCCTGCAGGCGCTCTTGCGGCTCGGGCTCGTGCCCATCGTGAACGAGAACGATACGGTGGCGACCGAGGAGCTGCGCTTCGGGGACAATGACCGCCTCGCAGCGGCCCTCGCCACCGTGATGGACGCCGACCTGGTGGTGCTCCTGAGCGACGTGGACGCGGTCTACGATCGCGACCCGGCCGACGAGGGCGCGGCTCCGGTGCGGCGGGTGGAGATCATCTCCGAGAGCCTGCGAGCCGCGGCCGGTGCCTCGGGCAGTGCGTTGGGGGTG
The DNA here is from genome assembly GCA_964511605.1 of uncultured Myxococcales bacterium. Classification (GTDB taxonomy): domain Bacteria; phylum Myxococcota_A; class UBA9042; order PHBI01; family JACKFB01; genus CAZEHU01. Next base: position 1,772 of record CAZEHU010000064.1, on the reverse strand, counting down.
GGGGGGATGGCCTCGAAGCTCGAGGCCGCCGAGCTCGCGCAGGAGGCCGGGATCCCGCTGGTGGTCGCGTCCGGGTCGGAGGCCGACGTGCTGCTTCGGATCGTCGAGGGCCACGAGGTTGGGACCCGCTTCCTGGCGGCGGATCGCTCGCGGGGGCTGCGGCGCCACTGGATCGGCTTCTTGTCCAAGGTGCGCGGGGAGATCCACGTGGACGCAGGGGCGACGCGGGCCCTCGAGGAGAAGGGCTCGAGCCTGCTGGCCGCTGGCGTCCGGCGGGCCACTGGGGCCTTCGAGCGGGGCGACGCGGTGGTCCTGGTGGGACCGGAGGGGGAGGAGATCGGCCGGGGCCTCGTGGCCTATGGGCTCGAGGAGGTCCAGCGCATCGCAGGCTGCCGCTCGGAGGAGGTGCGTCAGATCCTCGGCCAGTCGGTGGTGGATCCGGTGATCCACCGCGACGACCTGATGATGGGGAGGAGGAAAGGGAATCGCCCGGCGACGCGACGTCGTTGACAGTGCCCGCGCTGCCACTAAGATGGCGCCTCTCCAAGGATCGCGAGGTTTTTGTGAACCGACTCCTCCTCTTCGTCGCCGGCGCCCTCGTCGCCCTCTCCGCCTGCAAGGGCGACGCTGCCGACAAGCCCGCCGAGTCCAAGGGACTCCAGAAGCCAGCCGCCGAGGCCAAGCCCGATCCGGCGAAGCCCGAGGCGACGCCGGACGAGAAGCCCACGGAGGCCACGCCCACGCCGGCCGCCGAGGCCAAGCCGGCCGCCGCGGACGCAGGGGAGCGCATCAGCGGACCCGTGGCCAAGGTCAATGGGGTGCCCATCCCCTCGGAGGGCTTCTACGCGGAGCTCGACAAGATCACGAGCCGCGGCGCCAAGATCCCGCCGGACCGGCTCAGCCGCATCGAGCAGAACATCTTGAAGCGCCTCATCGAAAAGGAGCTCGTCCGCCAGGCGGTCGAGAAGGCCGGCGTGAAGGTGGAGGAGGCGGAGATCGACACCGCCTTCACCGAGTACAAGAAGCGCTTCCAGACCGAGGAGCAGTTCCAGAACTACCTCAAGCACGGGCGCGTGACCGTCGAGAGCATCAAGCAGCGCATCGCGGACAAGCGCAGCCTGGAGAAGCTCATCGAGTCCCGCGGCAACCTCGCCGTCGGTGAGGAGGAGGCCAAGGAGTTCTACGCGAAGAACGAGCGCTTCTACCTGGAGAAGGCGGGGGTCCGCGCGAGCCACGTCCTGATCAAGGTGCCGGAGAAGGCCAACCCGGAGCAGGAGAAGGCGGCCCTCGACAAGGTCAAGTCGATCCAGAAGGATATCAAGGCGGGCAAGGACTTCGCCGAGCTGGCCAAGACCCACTCCGAGGGTCCCTCGGCCCCCAAGGGCGGCGATCTGGGCTTCTTCGGCAAGGGCCAGATGGTCAAGCCCTTCGAGGAGGCGGCCTTCAAGATGAAGGTGGGGGACATCTCGGGCGCCGTGCGCACCCGCTTCGGCTTCCACATCATCAAGGTCGTGGACAAGCGCGAGGAGCGGAAGAAGGAGTTCAGCGAGGTCCGCGAGCAGATCGAGCAGAGCCTGAAGAACAAGAAGTTCTTCCAGGAGCGCCGGAAGCTCCTCGAGGAGCTGCAGACCGAGGCCAAGGTGGACAAGCTCCTGCCGGAGCGCAAGGCGGCAGCGGGAGATGCCGGCGGGCACGATCACGGCCACGGTCACGACCACGCCGGCCACGATCACGGCCACGGCAGCGTCGATAAGCCGGCCAAGCCCGCCGCT
>CAZEHU010000063.1:0-9579 GCA_964511605.1 uncultured Myxococcales bacterium | reverse complement strand
GTCGGCTACGGTGAGTGGCTCCGTGATGGTGTCGGCGCCAGCGCGGATCCGGGCCGTGCGTCGGAGATCTTTCGGAAGGCCTGTACTCTCGACGCGGGCCTCGGGTGCACGAGCCTGGGTTGGCTGCACCAGGCCGGGGTCGGGGTCGAGAAGATCGCCGTCAGGGCGGTGGCCCTCTTCGAGAAGGCCTGCCGCATCGGCGATGGCTTCGGCTGCTCCTCGCTCGGCTGGATGGTGGCGCGCGGCGAGGGCCGAGGGAAGGACCTCGCAAAGGGCCTCGAGCTCATAGAGCGCGGCTGCGAGGCCGGCGACGGCTGGGGCTGCGGCGAGCTGGGGGTGATCCATCGGGACGGCCGGGGCGTTGCCAAGGATCTCGAGCGGGGCAAGGCGCTGCTGGCCAAGGGCTGTGATCTCGGCGCCGGGACCTCGTGTACCCGACTCGGGCAGATGCACCAGGGTGGCCTCGGCACGGCGGTCGACCTGGCGGCGGCGGCGAGCCTCTATGCCAAGGGCTGCGAGGCGGGCAGCGCCTTCGGCTGTGGCCTGCTGGCCGCCCGTTACGAGGAGGGCTCGGGGGTCGAGCAGGATCCCGCCAAGGCGCGGGACCTGTACCGGCTGGCCTGCGATCAGGGCAGCACGACCGGTTGCACAGGGCTGGCACGCCTCCTCGAGCGTGGGCAGGGAGTGGCGGCGGACCCGGTACGCGCGGCGGTCCTGTACGGGGGGGCCTGCACGAAGCGCAAGGGCGAGGCCTGCACGGGCCTCGGCCGCCTCACGGAGGCCGGCAAGGGCGTGGCGGCGGATCCGGCGACGGCGCGCACGCTCTACGAGAAGGGCTGCGAGCTGAAGCACGGCGAGGGCTGCTATCGCGCTTCGGCGTTCTGGGCGGCCGACGGCGACGTTCGTGGCCAGGCGAAGCTCGAGCGCCTCGCGTGTGAGAACCGGTGGGCCGAGGGCTGCATGGCCATCGGACAACGACGCCTCGCGGGAGACGGGCTGAGCGAGGACGCCGCCAAGGCGCGGGAGCGCTTCCAGACCGCGTGCGACCTGGGATCGGCGGAGGGCTGCTACGAGGTGGCGCGCTCCAGGCCGAAGCGGGATCAGGAGGGAGCGGAGCTGATGGCTCGGGCTTGCGAGGGCGGCGTCGACAGGGCGTGTAGCGGGGCCGGGGACGTGTACCGCGACGGCGACGGCGTGAAGGCTGACGAGGTGCGGGCACGGGGTCTGTACGAGGTGGGCTGCAACAGGGAGCACCAACCCTCGTGTGTGCGCCAGGGAGAGATGGAGGAGGCCGGGCGCGGGGGGCCGGGCAATCCCCTTCAGGCCGTGCGCCTCTTCACGACGGCGTGCAAGCAGGGCGAGGCCACGGGCTGCACGCGGCTCGGTGGGCTCACGGAGGCGGGGCGCGGCATGGACGCCGATCCCAAGTACGCCGCCGAGCTCTACGGCAAGGGCTGCGAGGGCGGAGACCCCGAGGGCTGCTCAGCGCTCGCCCAGCTCAAGTTCGCCGGCAAGGGTACGCGGCGCAGCAAGAAGGAGGCCATCGCGCTCCTGATCAAGGCCTGCGACCAGGGCGGCCCGAGCGCATGCCGGGACCTGAGCCGACGACATACCGAGGGAGACAAGCTCAAGAAGGACCGGGACGTGGCCGGCCTCTACCTGGGCAGGGCCTGTCTCGCCGGGGATGAGGATGCCTGCGGCCAGATCACCTCCGGCACCTGGGTCGCCAAGAGGGATCGCACGGTCCTGCACCTGGCCGCCCGCGCCGGCGAGGACGCCCTGATGGCCGCTCTCCTCGAGAAGGGAGCCGACGGGGACAAGCCGGACAAGAGGGGACGCACACCACTCCATGACGCGGCCGAGGGCGGGCACATCACCACGGTCGAGGCCCTCCTCGAGTGGGGCGTCGATCCCCTCGCTGAGGACTCGAAGGGGAAGACGGCCAAGGACCTGGCGGCCCGGAAGAAGCACGAAGGGGTGGCGCAGATGCTGGAGCTTGCGACCGAGGAGCACTGAGGCGAGGCCCAGGAGGCTCTACCGCGTTGCTTCGTCCGCGTCTCGACGCCCCAATCCGGTACAGCCTCCTACTCCACGTCGACGGAGAAGCTGTGGGCCACGAGGCCTTCCTGTCCGCAGGGATCGAGCGCTGACACGGTCAGGCTCAGCTCCGACTCCGGCGGCCAGTACGCCAGCACGATGAGGAGGTCGTCGGCCACGACGCGGCCGGCGGTGTCGGTCGCCATGGACTTCTTGACTCCCAGGACCAGCTCCCGCTCGCCGAACAAGGTGTCGCACGTCCCATCGTCGATGAGGTGCGAGCGCCACGGGCAGCCCTTGTCGTCCTCGACCTCCCAGGGCGTGGTCTCGCCGCGGAGCTCGATGCCCAGCTTCAGCACCTCGTAGCGGTCCAGGTCCACGCCCCCGACCCTCACCGAGAGGAAGATGTGCTGGCCTCCCTGATCGCCGAAGTGCACCTTCGGCCCGGCCGCCGCCGCGAAGGCCTCGAAGCCCTCCCCGGATCCCGTCCCCACCTCGACCTCGAGCGCCCCCTGGAGCTCGCAGGCCGGGTCGAGCGCGAAGTCATCGAGCCCATCGTCGCAGCCGAGGGCGTCGTCCTCGCACGGATCCGGGTAGCCCGGCCCGCACATCATGGCGACCTGGCTGGGCGCCAGGGAGAGCAGGAGGAGGAGGCCGAGCCTCGATGGGGCGGAGCGCGATGGGGTCCGCGGCGACATGGGCGGCAGACTCGCCGCCGCCCCGGTGTGGGGTCAAGGCGAACGGAGCTCGGGGAGGGGAAGCGATGGCGTACCCCGAGCCCACAGCCCCGCCTCCCCGACGAAGCTGAACGCCGAGCAGAACACAGGGTTGTCGCCGCAGTCCGGCGAGCCGCTGGCACGGCGGACGATGTGGGGGGTGGGGTGCTCTTCGTGGTGCTGGGCCTCGAAGCTGCCCTCCTTCCGATCTCCGACGAGGGCCAACAAGAGCACCAACCCAACCCAGGCCGCCATGTGGCGGCGGTTGTGGTCGGGGGACAGGAGGTCGGCCCACCGCGACAGGAGGCGATCGCCGAAGCGCTCGCAGGGCACGACGAGCAGGTTGGCCACGGGGATGGCCATGACCTTGGCGTAGAAGTCCGAGCGGCCGAGGGCCTCGAAGGTTGTGGAGAGCACGACGATCACCAGGCCCACGAGCACACCGGTGAGGAGCCGCCCGGGGCCGGTGCGCGGGATCGTCGCTGGATCGGTGGCAAGGAGGACGAGGACCAGGAAGACCGGCGCCCACATGGGCCCCGGTCGGATCGGCGGCCCCGGCGCCGTCGCGACGACCATCGTGGACAGCGCCCCGAGGCTCACCAGCACGATGGGGACCCTCGCTTGGGGTATCAGCGCCAACAGGAAGATCAGCTCGAGCATGTTGGGGGGCGCATTGAGCGGGTGCGCGATGTCGAAGTAGGGGAGGAGCTCGGGCGCCACCAGCCAGCCGAGCCCCAGGCAAGCGATGCCGAAGGCCGAGGGATTGAAGATGTGCCGGCCCGCACGGCTCGAGCCCTCCCCCCACCGGAGCAGCGCCTTCGAGCCCAGGGCCAGCGCGATGAGCACCAGCGCCAGCCAGGTGTGTCCCTCCGGGTACCAGACGAAGAGGTTGGCGCTCAGCACCACCGGCATAGGACCGAAGCTCAGGAGCCACCGTCGCCGCAGCGTGAGCCCCAGGAGGAGGTCGAACGCGTAGGCGAACGCGAGCTGTGCGGCCACATACGCCAGGTGCTCCCGGACCTCTGCCCAGTAGAGCGCCCAGTAGACGAAGAGCACGAGCTGCACCGCGGCGGGGATGAAGTGCGTCGGCTTGAGCAGCACGACCACGCGGTAGTCTCGGGGCCGCAGCGGGATCGCGAGGACCAGCAGCGCCGCCCAGCCCCCGAGGAGTGCGGCCGCCACCGCGAAGCCCGCCGGCCATGCCGCGACCCGATCGCTGAGATCCCAGAGGCCCACGGAGCCGAGCGACTACTCGTCGCCCGCGGAGCCCTCTTCCTCCTCCTCGTCCTCGCTGTCCTCCTCCCCATCGAGGAGGGCGGTGGCCCCCTTGGTGGCCTTGGAGGTATCGGAGGTGTCGTACGATCCATAAGAGGAGGCCTCGTCGTCCTCCACCCAGTCGCTCGTATCGTCGGTCGGCGCCGCGCTGGCGGCGGGCTCCGTATCCGACTCGGTGCCCGGGCGGGGAGCCTCGCTGCCCTCGCCGTCCTCCGGGGATCCCACGCCGCCGCCCATCGTGACCCCGAGCCCGTCGAGGCCACCCTGCACCAGCACAGGCGCGACCGCGTTGTCCTCGAGCACGTTGTCTCCGACCCAGGTCCCGGCGCCGGCGTGGTCGAGGAAGATGCCCGCCCGCTGGGAGCCCCGCACCGTATTGCCGTCGATGGTGGAGACCGCCCCGTCCAGGACCGCGATGCCATCGCCGAAGTCCGAGCCCGCTCCCACCGTCACCGCCAGCGTGTGGTCGACGCTATTGCCCAGGATGTCCGCCATCCCGCCGGCGCTGACCGCGATGCCGACCAGGCCGTTGTCCGCCAGGACGTTGTCCTCGATGGCCAGGGGCAGCTCCCCGCCCGAGCCCTGCAGCCACAGGCCGCCCCCTGCGTTGTCGTCGATAGCATTGCCGGCGACGGTGCCGGCTCCGAGCTGCCAGAAGACCCCGAAGCGCTGGTTGTGGCGGATGTCGTTGCCGCACGAGCCGCCCTCGAGGCCCACCGCCTGACACGCCACGGGACCGCCGAGGTGCACCTCCGAGGCCACCCCGCCCTCTGCCACGCTCACCAGGACCCCGTCGCCGAGGCTGCGCGTCTCCGCCAGGGTGGAGCGCGCGATCCACGCCGACGAGGAGATCACCGCCACTCCAAAACGATCGTTGGTGCTCACCTGCACCTGATCGAGGAGCGAGGTGCCGACCCCCGACTCGATCAAGACGCCGCCCTGCACATTGTCCTCGATGGTGCCGCCGACGATGGTCACACGGGCCCCTATCGCCGCGACGCCGCTCGCTTCGTTCTGTCGCACCACCGTGTCGTGGAGCTCGAGGTGCGCGCCATCACTGGCCACGATCCCGAAGCCCGCGGACAGCGGCGAGGGTGAGCCTTGGAGCGTGCAGCGGACGAAGGTGGCGTGCGCGGCCCGCACCAGCGCCACGGCCGCCGTGCCCTCGGTGAAGCGGATGTCCTCGAAGCGGGCCTCGGTGCCCGCCCCGTCCACGCGGACCGTCACGTCGAAGGGGGCGTTGCCGAGGGTCACGCCCGGCAGCGCGCGCATGGTCACCGAGCGACCGACCACGATGGGCTCCGTGTAGTCCCCGTGGGTGAGCAGGACCGCCGCACCGGCAGGGGCCGCGTCGATGGCGTCTTGCAGGCTCCCGTAGGGCGCGATGGCGCTGCCATCCCCGCCCTCCTCGGCGTCGACGGCCACGTGGATCACCGCCGTGGCCCCGGCCGGCGCCGCCGGCCAGTCCCGTCCCTTGTCCTTCACGTCGATGCACGCGCTGGCCACCAGGCCGGAGAGGAGGGGGAGGAGGGCTCGGATCTTGGAGTTCATGGAATCACCTCTACGCTGCCGCCGACGATCGTCGAGACGCTGCCGCCGATCCAGGAGGTTCCTTGCGCATCCACGGCCAGAAGCGCACCGCCGGAGGGGATCTCCACCGTGCCCAGGGCCTCCCCGTCGGGGGCGAAGCGGCTCCAACGATCTACCAGCCCGGCGCCGCTCGCGCTCCAGGGGAGCAGGATCTCGCCTCCGAGCAGGATCTGGACCTTGGGATGCAGGCTCGCGTAGGCCCCGAGCGCGACCCCGGCACCAGCGCCCACGGGGATCCCGGCAGCGGCGGCCCCCTCGAGGGGGAGGAAGCTCGCCTCGAAGGTGGCCTCGCTGGTGCCCGGAAGGGTGGCCCAGATCACGCCGATCACACCCTCGTACGTCATCCCCAGGGTGTGGCTGTCACCGGGAGCCACGACCCCACCCTCGGTGCCGGGCACCACCTCGCCGGGCTCCCCGACCAGTGTGCCCGAGGCGTCATGGCGCCACAGGTGGATCGGCCCCATCGCGCCCTGACAGCTCACGACGAAGGCGCCGGACTGATCGGCCACCGCGACGTGCACCGATTCGCCGGAGCACGAGCCCTCCTTCAGTGCGACCGTGCCTCCGACGGGGGTGCCCGCCGCGTCGAATCGCGCGAAGCGGATCACGGGCTGGGCCCCCTCACAGTCGAAGCAGGGCTCCCACGCGCTAAAGGCGACGACGGCGCCCCCGATGGCATCGACGTCGACATCGAACGCGTCGGTCTGAGACGCATCCCATACGAGGGTCGCCGGCCCCAGCGCCACGCAGTCCGCGTCGAAGCTCCGCCGGAAGAGGCGAGCCGATGCCTCGAGCGCCGGGCCCGGGGCGTCGTCCAGGAGGGCACGGACCACGCCCATGCTCGCCCCGCTCGTCCGGGCCCTCGCGACGGCCGCCCGAGCGATCGCCCCCTCCTGTCCGATCCCGCCGGCCAGATCGAGGAGCTCGGCCCCCTGCACCTCGATCGAAGCATCCGAGTCCCAGCAGGACAGCCGTGCGAGCACATCCGACTGGTTCGAGCGCCCCACCGCCACCACCCGCCCGCTATCGGTGACGTCGAGATCGTCGAGGAGGAAGCTAGCCTCCAGGATGCACCCCTGGGGTTTGTAGAGGCAGCCGAGCAGGGGATCACAGAGATCGAGGGTACAGGGCTCGCCGTCGTCGCAGACCAGCCCTGGAAGGACCACCTGGCAGCCCACGAGCGGATCGCAGGCCTCCTGGCCGTTGCAGTCGTTGCCGTCATCACAGAAGAGCGGAGGCGTCTTGTAGCAGGTACCTGTGGAGGCCTCGCACTCGCCGATGCCGTTGCACGGATCTCCATCCTCGCAGAGCTCCGGGAAGCCGAGGCAGCAGGGCTCTGGCGGCGGGCCCGGCACGCAGCCGACCCAAGGATCACAGGTCTCGAGGCCGTTACAGACCTTCTCGTCGTCGCACTCGAGGGCCTCTCCGGCGACGCAGCCCGAGGCCGGGTGGCAGAGCTCGAGCCCATTGCAGACGTTTCCGTCATTGCATAAGGGCGGCTCGGAGCTCTTGCAGCCGGTGATGGGATTGCAGGTCTCCACACCGTTGCACGGCTTGCCATCGTCGCAGATCACTTCCGCCCCGGGCAGGCAGGTGCCGGCGTCGCAGATCTCGTTGCCATTGCAGAGGTCGCCGTCCGAGCACTGGAAGCTCTGTGTACAAGGCGGCGGGCCCGTATCCTCGGGGGGGCCGACGTCCACGCCCTGCCCGTCTTCGCTGTCCGCCGCTGGCCCTTGTCCGTCGAGGTCGATGTCCGCCGGGTCCACGACGTCGGCCGGGTCGGCGGCGTCGGAGTCCCCGCCGTCGGGCTCGGAGGCGTCGACGACATCCCCCTCCTCGGGCTCCACGTCCGGGCCCCCGTCCTCCGGCGACGTCACCTCGGCGACGACGTCGCCCGGAGGGTCGGCGTCCAGGGACGCCCCACCGTCCTCGACGTCCACGGGCCCTCCGGGCGCGTCCGCTTCGCCTTCCGCATCGCCGGCGGCCCCATCCGCCTCGGGCTCGACGCCGCCGGAGGGATCACTCCCATCCACGAGGATGTCCAGAGCGTCGCCCCCCCCTGTGTCCGGAGGCGCAGCGACATCCTCCTCCGGCTCTACCACCTCCGGCTCGGGCTCGACGGGCGTGGGCCCGGGCTCGCCCACCCCGGCTCCATCGGCGGCCCCGGCGGGCTCCGCCACCTCGGGGACCCCGCCCTCCGCCTCGGCCACGTCCCCGGAGGACGAGCCTCCCCCGCTGCAAGCTCCGACAAGGATCAACAGGGCCACGGGGGCCACCGGGGCCAGCAGGCGGGCAAGGGGGACGGAGGCGCAACGCACGGCCCCAGTGTACGAACCCGCAGGCCCCTTTGACAGGGAGACGGAGCCGCGGGAAGACGAGGGCCGTGCCCGACCTCGTCCACACCGCCTTCCACCGGCCCGGCACGCCGCTGCACACGGCGGTGCATGCCGTGGTGTGGTCGCTCATCGTGCTCAGCGTGGTGCTCTTCGTCGCGGAGATGGGCTTCGGCCTCGAGCTCGGCACGAGCACAGCAGTGGCCACGTTCGATCGCGGCATCCTCGCTTTCTTCGCCCTCGAGTACGTGCTGCGGGTCATCAGCTTCCGCCCTCCGGAGCTCGGGGTCTTCCGGCTCAGTCTGCCCGATCGCGCACGCCGCTCCCTGACCGGTCGCCTGCGCTTCGCCCTCGAGCCCCTGAACCTGATCGATCTCTTCACGGTGCTCGCCCTCGTCCCGGAGCTCCGGGGCCTGAGGGCCATCCGCCTCCTCCGGCTCCTCCGCGCGGCCCGCGTCTTCCGCTACGCCCGCCCCTTCCTGGAGGTCGCCCGGGCCTTCGAGGACAGCCGCCTCCTGTACCAGCTCGCGTTCGGCGCGCTCGGTGTGCAGGTCCTCGTCGGCGGTGCGAGCATGTGGCTGGTGGAGCAGGCCGCGAACCCCGAGATCGGCGATCTTGGCGACGGCTTCTGGTGGGCGCTGGTGACCGTGACGACCGTCGGCTTCGGCGACATCAGCCCCATCACGCCCCTCGGTCGCTTCGTCGGTGCCGGCGTGATGATCGGCGGGATGTTCACCCTGGCGCTCTTTGCGGGCATCGTGGGACATACCCTCTTGCGCGGCATGCTGGGCCTGAGGCAGGAGCACTTTCGCATGAGCTCGTACATCGATCACGTCGTGGTCTGCGGCTACGACGAGGGCAGCCGCGGTCTGCTAGAGGCCCTGCTCGGCGAGGGGGACCTCGGGGGCGCCCTCGTCGTGATCGCGCCCGGAGAGCGGAGCGCGGGGGTGCCCGCCGAGTTCGCCTGGGTCTCCGGGGATCCCACCCGGGAGTCCGAGCTCGACAAGGTCCGCCTCGCGGGGGCCAAAGCGGCGGTGGTCATCGCGCCCCGTGCCCTGCCGCCGCAGCAAGCCGACGCGATCACGTTGATGACGATCTTCACGCTCAGGGCCTGGCTTCGGAAGCGGGCCGATCAGGTCCACCGCCGCCGGCCGCTGTACGTCGTGGCGGAGATCCTCGAGTCGGAGAACGTCGTCCACGCCCGCGCGGCGGGGGCCGACGAGGTGATCGAGACCACCCGCCTCGGCTTCTCGCTGATCGCCCACGCGATCACCATGCCCGGGACCGGCGACGTGCTCGGTCGCGTGGCTACAGCGGGGGCCCACAGCCTCTACGTGGGACCGCTCCCCGGCGGGCTCGCCGACGACGCCACCTTCGCGGAGGCCGCGGCGCTCCTCCAGCGGGAGCACGGGGCCCTGGCCCTCGGCCTGCGGGATCCGGACAGCGGCGAGGAGATCCTCAATCCCCGCCCCTCGACCCCCCTCCGCTCCGGGAGCGAGCTGATCTACCTCGCGGTGCGGGCCTCCCTCGGCGGCGGCGACCCGGCCACCCGACCACCGGAAGAGGACGGTCCCCGAGCGAGGCGTGAGCCGAGCGGTAACGGTGATCCGAGCGAGGCGTGAGCCGAG
>CAZEHU010000062.1:0-9579 GCA_964511605.1 uncultured Myxococcales bacterium | reverse complement strand
AGGGCGCCGGCCTACAAGAGCTCTGCGGCGGCGGCGACGAGGACTGCGATGGCGGCGGCGGGGGGCAGTCCCCGCAGTCCTCCGGGCAGCTCTCGCAGCTCTCGTCCGACGAGCACATGCCGTCGCCGCAGCCGGGAGGCGGCGGACAGGCGCCGCAGTCGACCGGGCAGCTCAGGCAGCTCTCGAAGGGGCCGCACTGGCCGTCGCCGCAGAAGGGCGGCGGGGGCGGGCAGTCTCCGCAGTCCTCGGGGCAGCTCTCGCAGCTCTCGTCGCCCGTGCACAAGCCGTCGCCGCAGCCCGGGGGCGGCGGGCAGTCGCCACAGTCGCTCGGGCAGCTCAGGCAGGTCTCGTTGCCGGCGCATGCGCCGTCGCCGCAGCCCCCTCCCCCGCAGACCTCGCAGTGCAGGTGGGCCTGCTCGGCGCAGAAGGGATCCCATGAGGACAAGCAGCAGAAGGGATCCACCTCGCAGACCGCATCGGTGCACCCCTCATCGTCGCAGCCCGCGCCGTCGTGGGGCTCGCAGCAGCCCGCCGCCGGAGGGGGCGGGCACTCGCCGCAGTCCATGGGGCAGGTTACGCAGTCCTCGCCGATGGGAAGGTTGCACTCCCCATCGCCGCAGACCGGGCCAGCTACCTGGCACTGGGGGCAGAGGTCGCTCGCGGCCTCGGCGCAGAAGGGATCCCACTCGGCCTGGCAGCAGAAGGGGTCGAACTCGCAGACGGCCGCCTGGCAGCCGTCCTCGTCACAGCCGGAGCCGGCGTGGGGCTCGCAGCAGTCGCCTGCCGGGGGCTCCGGGCAGTCCCCACAATCCGAGGGGCAGTTGAAGCAGCCCTCGCCCGGGCCGCACTCCCCGTCGCCACAGCCGGCCGGGGGATCTCCACAGCTCTCGCAGGTGCCTTGGGCCTGAGCCGCGCACTGGACGGTCCACGCGATCGAGCAGCAGGAGGGCATCATGGCGCAGACCGCATCCTGGCACGCGGCCTCGGTGCAACCGGCCGCCTCGCTCGGGAAGCAGCAGTCTCCCTGCTCGCAGGTTCCGCAGTCGTCGGGACAGGAGGCGCAGCTCTCGTCGGAGCCGCAGGCCCCATCGCCACAGAATCCCGCGCCGCAGCCGGGATCCGGCGTGCCGGCGCAGATCCCATCCGAGCAGGCGTCGTCGAAGGTGCAGGCATCCCCGTCGTCGCAGTCCCCCTCGACCGGAGCGGATGTGCAGCCGTCCGCGCTGTCGCAGGCCTCCTCGGTGCAAGGGTTGTCGTCGTCACAGTCCAGGGGCGAGCCGCCGATGCAGTCGCCATCGATGCACTGCTCCCCCTCCGTGCAGGCGTCGCCGTCGTCGCAGTCGCCGGAGATCGCCACGTGGATGCAGCCATCCTCGACGCAGCTATCCTCCGTGCAGGCATCCCCATCGTCGCAGTCGGCGACACCGGGGGCGCAGATCCCCTCGAAGCAGGCGTCGCCCTCGGTGCACGGATCTCCGTCGTCGCACTCCGTGCCATCGACCCGCGGGCCGTTCAGGCAGGTGGACGTAGGCAGGTTGCAGACCGCGATCTGGCACTGGCCGGCGAAGTTCTCGCAGTCCGCGTCAGTCTTGCACGCGAAGGCCGGCTCCTCGGGCTCGGTGGTCCCGTCCGGCTCCTGGCCGGGCTCGGTCCCGCCCCCCTCCGCGCCGTCGTCTGCGACGTCGGCTGCGATGCCAATGGGATCACCGCCCCCGGGATTGCCTCCCTCCGAGCAGGCCCAGAGCCCGACGGCGGCGATGAGCGTGAGGGTGAAATGTGCTGTGGTGTGACGACGGATCACAGGGCGTACTCCAGGTTCGGGGGCGCAGCGCGCCGGCGAAGAGGATGACCGACGCAAGGGGGTCGGATCCACTGTCGGCGCCCGTGCCGCGGAACTTGAATCGCCTCCCCAGGGTCAGCGATCGCACAACACGCTGCTGGCTCGCCACCGGATCCCACGCCCCTCGGGCCCGATCGGCCGGCGAGAGTCATGCCGCACGGCAGCACACGACCTCGACGCCGGGGGCGCCTCCCCCCTGCGCCGGGAGGGAGCGAGGGCCGTGCTCCGTCGCCCGCGGTGCGATCGCGGTCCGAGCGAGGCGGTAGGGAGCTCGAGGCCGGATCTCGTGCCCACTCCCGGAGACACCGCGCGCCGCCTTGACGCCAGCGGACGCGCAGACCACCTTCGGGACCGTGACCGACCCGATGAGCACCCTGGATCAGGACCTGTCGAAGCCGAACGGGCTGCGCCCGATCTACCTGGTCCAGGGCGAGGAGCGACTCCTGGTCGATCAGGCCGCCCGGCGCATCGTGCGTGCCGCCGTCGACGATCCCACGGATGCGATGGCCGTGACCCGCGTCGACCTCACTCAGAAGGGCCTGGGCGCGCGCGAGGTGATCGATGCCTGCCGCGCCATCGGCCTGTTCACCCATCGCCAGGCCGTGCTCGTCCGAGCGGCCGAGGCCCTGGACAAGAGCCCATCGGAGCGGGACCTCCTCGCGGACTACGCCCTGGCCCCGGATCCAGCGACCACCCTGATCCTCAAGGCCACCAAGCTCGACGGGCGCTCCTCCCTGGCGGTGCGGATCCGCAAGAGGGGGCGCATCCTCAAGTTCGATGCCTTGAGGCAGTGGCAGGCCCCCGCGTGGCTCGTGGCCCAGGCTCGGGACCTGGGACATGCCCTCGATCAAGCGACAGCCCACCTCGTGGCAGATCTCGTGGGCGCCAGCTTGATGGAGCTCCGCCTCGTCCTCGAGCAGCTCTCCCTGTACGTGGGGCCCGGCAAGCCCATCCGGCGCGAGGACGTCGAGGCGCTCTTGAGCTCCACCCGCGCCCACTCGGTCTTCGAGCTGGTGGACGCGGTGGGCGAGCGCCGCACGGCGGATGCCCTGCGCCACCTATCCTCCATGCTGGACCGCCGCGAGCCCGCCCTCCGCATTCTCAGCATGCTCGCGCGCCACCTGCGTATGCTCTGGCAGACGGTCGAGGCCCGCGAGCGCGGCGCCGGGCCGAGCGACGTTCAGGGCCAATTGGGGGTGCACAGCTTCGTCGCCAAGAAGCTCTGCGCCCAGGCCCCCCGCTTCGATGGCCCCGCGCTCCATCGGGCCTGGGAGGCCGTCTTCCGCACCGAGCTGCGCCTGAAGTCCACAGGGCTCGACGACGCCCTGGTCCTCGAGCGCCTGGTCCTCGATCTCTGCCGCTCCTGAGGGGGCGGAGCTGGGAGCCATCCAGCCGGCTCAGCCAGCGAGGAGCTGGGCCATCCTCACGGGCGGCCGGCGCTCCACGGCCCCCTCCATCGCGTGGGCGATGCCGAGCAGCAGCGGCTCCTGCCACGCGCGGCCGATGACCTGGAGCCCGATGGGCAGCCCGCTCTCGTCGTCGTAGCCGATCGGGAAGCTGATGGCGGGATGGCCGGTCAGGTTGGGGCCCGGCGCGAAGCGCATGATGCGGTCGAGGGTGGGCAGATCGGACTCGCCCGCGCTGAGCACGTCGGGCCGGATCGGCGGCGCCGGCGTGCCTGTGGCCGGAGTCAGGAGGCCGTGGACCCGGTCGAGGAGGCCCTCGAGCTCCGCGGTGATCCTCTCGCGGAGCCGGAGGGCCTGGACGTAGTCGGTGGCGCTCAGCTCGGAAGCGAGGGCGAAGTTCAGCCTCACGTCGAGGCCCATCTGGAGGCGGATCGCGCGGCTCTCGCCGATGCGTGCCGCCGCCATCTCCGAGGCGATGACCACGAGGTGGGCGACCCGGAGGTCCTCGAGGCCCTCGATCTCGACGTCGACGATCTCCGCACCGAGGCCCTCCATCGCTCCGATGGCCTCGTAGCAGCGGGCGACGACGGCCGGCTCCGCGTGCTCGAGCCAGGGGCGGTAGACGCCGAAGCGCAGGCCCTCCAGGTCGGTCCGATCGATGCCCTCGAGGTGGGGGTCGGGCTGGAATCGGGTGCCCGGATCGGCGGGATCGATGCCAGCCATCAGGGCGTACAAGGCGGCGGTGTCGCGGGCCGTCTGGCCGATGGGGCCGATGTGGGCCACAGACCAGCAGAGGGGGGCCGCCCCGTGCTCGGAGACCCGCCCGAAGGTGGGCTTGAGGCCGACGACCCCGCAGAGGCCCGCGGGGATGCGGATCGAGCCGCCGCCGTCGGCGCCCAGCGCCACGGGACAGAGGCCCGCGGCCACCGCCGCCGCCGAGCCGGAGCTGGAGCCGCCGGTGCAGTGTCCGGGGCCGTAGGGGTTGCGCGGCGGGCCATGATGCAGGTTCAGGCCGGTCACGCCGAGGCCGAGCTCGTGCATATTCGCTTTGCCGAGGAGCAAGGCGCCGCTTGCCCGGATCCGAGCGACGGTGGTGGCGTCGCCGGTGGCCGGCGTCTTGCCGAGGAAGGCGGTCCCGACGGTCGTCGGGAAGGGCACCATGTCCACCTCGTCCTTGATGGCGATGGGCACACCCTCGAGGATCGAGCGGGCCTCGCCAGCGGCGATCCGCGCCGCCGAGTCCTCGGCCTGGCGGAGGAGGTCGGCCTCGTCGACCGCGATGAAGGCCCTGAGCGGCGGGCTGGCAGCGTCCTCGGCCTCCACGGCGCTCAGGAAGCGACGCGCGACGTCCACGGGGCTGGCGCTCCCGTCCCGGTAGGCCGCGGCGTAGTCGGCGATCGTCGGGTGGGGCATCGCCGCGGGGGCCTCGAGGCTCGCAGCGACCTCCGCCTGGGCTGCGGCGCTGGTGGTCTGAGCGGGACGCGCGGGATCGTCGGGTCGGTCGTACCAGGGCTTGCGGATCGGTGCGCAGCCGGCGGCGGGATCGGTGCGCAGCCGGTCGAGCCCGACCTGCTTGGACATGATGCCGCGGAGCAGGGCGCCGAGGCGCCTCTGCTCCACCAACCAGGTGAAGGCCTTGAGGCCCATGCCGGTGAGGCGGGGGGCGTCGACCTCCTGGACGTCGTAGGCCATCGCGGCCTCCTTGGGTGCGTCGGGCCGGTCAGCCGACCACGGTGAAGATGCCGATCTGGATGAGCCAGAGGTAGAAAGCGACCCTGGGGATTCGGAGCATGCTGACGAGCAGGAAGATCCCCAGGCGCATGCCCATCGCGCCGGAGACCCAGCAGCAGATCGAGTACGGGAAGGGGGTCAGCGCGGCGACGACCAGGGCAGCGACGCCGTAGCGGCGGAAGAGGTCGTAGGCCTCACGCCCGTGGCGATCCATGTAGCGATGAAACCACCGGGTGTGGGAGAGCTTGCGCCCGATGGCGAAGCCGGTCGAGCCGCCGAGCAGGCTGCCCGTGCTTCCCCAGGCTACGACCTCCCAATAGTCGATGTCGCCGAGCAGGCCGAAGAACGCGAAGGCGTCGTTGGGAATAGGGACCGTGAAGGCATCGGGGATGTAGTAGCCGACGAGCACACCGGGGCCACCGACCGCCTCGACGAAAGCCAGGCTCCAGGCCTGGAGCGGCTCCTTGAACCACCAGGCGAGGATGCCAAGGGAGCCGAAGAAGATGAACGCCGCCCCGAAGACCTGGAGGACGAGCTTCCGTACGTCCACGGGATTGGCAGGGGGCGGCGGGCCCCCATCGGGGGGGAGGCGGAGGCCTCCCGGGGCCTCGTCGGGTCGCGCCCCCATGGTCGCGGTCTCGTTCACGCGAGGTCGATGGCTCGGCCCTCCCGGGCGGAGCGGTAGGCAGCATCGGAGATACGCATGACGGCGAGGCCGTGGGCGGGACCGGGGATGGGGTCGCGGCCTTCGCGGATCGCCTCGACGAGGTGGGCGAGCTGGCCGTCGTAGATGCTCTGATCGCAGTGCTCGGATCGAGCGGGGAAGGTGGGGGGCGGGATCGGCTGGGGCTTCCAGTCCACCGTGCGGGCTGCGGCGGTGGGGAAGAGGCGGCCATACCCCTCGGTGCCGTAGAGCTGGGTCGAGGCCTCGGGGCCATCCATCTGTGGATTCCACCAGCCGCTCTCGATGATGGAGATCGCGCCCGAGTCCCAGGTGACGACCACCACGCCGAGGTCGTCCACATCGTAGTCGCCGTAGGCGGTCTCGAGGTGGGCGTAGACCCTGATCGGCTCGGGATCTCCGAGCAGGAAGCGGACGGTGTCGAGGGCGTGGACGCCCATATCCGCGAAGGCCCCTCCGCCGGCGAGCGCGGGGTCGACGAACCAGCCCGAGGGGCCCCAGTTGACGTGGACTCCGTAGCCCTTGGTCTTCACGACGCGGCCGAGCTCCCCGGCGGCGATGCGGTCACGGAGCCAGAGGGCCTCTGGATCGAAGCGCCACATATGCCCCACCAGGAGGCGCGCTCCGGTGGCGGCCGAGGTCTCGAGCATCGCTCGGGCCTCGCCGGCATCCATCGCCATGGGCTTCTCGACGAGGACGTGCTTGCCGGCCTGCATCGCGGCGATCGACAGGGGGGCGTGCAGGGAGTTCGGCAGGGCGTTGACGACGATGTCCACGTCCGGCGAGGCGCACAGGGCCCCCTCGTCCTCGAAGCGGAGGGCGCAGCCGTGGGCCTCCGCGAAGGCGGCCCGCTTGTCTGGATCGCGACCCATGACCCCCACGAGCTCCACGCCCTCGGCGCTCCGGGCGGCCCGGGCGTGGTAGTGGGCGATGTAGCCGTAGCCGGCGAGGGCGACGCGGAGGGGAGCGGGCATGGGCGGACCCTCCCGGGGGGTGTGGGGTTCCGAGGGCGGACTTCATAGCACTGCCCGTCCCTTGGACGAAGCAGGAGCGATCGGTATGTTCCGCGCCCCTCTGGCCCGCCCCCCACCACCACCCGGAGCTCCACCATGCTCAGCCCTCGTGCGCTCGTCCCCACCGCATCCCGGGTGCTCGCCTGCCTCCTCGCCCTGGGGGTGGGAGCGGCGGCGTGGGCACCCGCGGCCCAGGCCGATGCGAGGCGCGACGAGCTCTTCGCCCAGGCGAAGAAGATCTACGACAAGCGCGACAGCCTGATGATGCACAAGAGCGCGGCGGAGTCCTTCAGCGCCTTGGCCAAGGCCTACCCGGAGGACAAAGAGCTCCAGGTCTGGTGCGCGCGCACCGCCTACTACACCGCGCACCGCATCGAGGACGCTGGGCTCAAGAAGAAGGTGGCCGGGTGGGGGGTCCAGTGCGCGAATCGCGTGAAGAAGAAGAGCCCCGAGGACTACGACGGGCGCTTCTGGTGGCTGATGTGCCGCTTCAAAGGGGAGCAGGCCTCCAGCATCCTGCGGGCCCTGGAGCACGCGCCGATGATCCGCACCTTCCTCGCCGAGATGGTCAAGGACGAGCCCAAGCGGGCCGAGGCCTACATGGCCCTCGGCGCCATCTACCGGGGCCTGCCCGGACCACCGGTCTCCTTCGGGGACCTGGCCAAGGGCCTCCAGCTCCTCGAGAAGGCCAACAGGCTGGAGCCCAACAACGCCGAGATCCTGCTCGAGCTCGCCGGGGCCTACGCGGACGACGGTCAGACCGACAAGGCGCGCAAGCTCTACAACCAGTGCATCAGCAGAGGGAAGGGCCCCAAGGACCTCGCGTGGGAGACCCAGGACGCCCGCGACTACGCGAAGAAGATGCTCGCGGAGCTGGACTGAGCCTCCCGTGGGAGCGGTCCTCGGCATCGACGGCGGCGGCACGAAGACCGCGGCCGTGCTCGCCTCCCTCGAGGGGGAGGTGCTCGCGGAGGCCACTCGCGGGCCCTCGAACTGGCAGGCCGTCGGCCGGCGCTCGGCCCGGCACGTGCTCGGGGAGCTCTGGGAGGAGCTGGCTCGGGTCGGCCACGAGGTGGTGGCCGTGGCGTGGGGGCTGTCGGGGCTCGATCGGCCCAAGGACGAGGTGGTGCTGAGGGCCATCGTGGAGGAGATCCACGGTAGCGAGCTGCCCTACGTCCTGGTCAACGACACCTTCCTCATCCTCCGGGCGGGGACCGAGGATGGGGTCGGCGTCGCGGTGGTGAGCGGCACCGGCTCCAATTGCGTGGCGGTGGGCCCCGGTGGCCGCCGGGTCCGCATCGGCGGCCTCGGCGGCGAGTTCGGGGACGACGGCTCGGCCTCGGACATCGGCGCGGATGGGCTGCGCGCGGCCTTCCGCGGGGAGGACGGGCGCGCGCCCGCCACGAGCCTCACGGCGCGGATCAAGGAGCGGTTCGGGCTCGAGCGCCTCGACGATGTGATCGATCGCTTCATCGCGGACGCGCGGCAGCGTTTGAGCATCGGGGCGCTGGCGCCCCTGGTCTTCGAGGAGTCGGCGGCCGGCGATGCCGTGTCGAGGGGCATCCTGGAGCATGCCGGGCGGGAGCTCGGGCTCTCCGCACGGGTGCTGGCGGCGCGCCTGTTCGAGGCGGAGGAGGCCTTCCCCCTGGTCATGGGCGGCGCGGTGCTGCAGCGGGGAGCGGACGACGCCATGCGGCGGGCCCTCGTCGAGGAGGTCCGCGGCGACTTCCCGGCGGTGCGCCCCGTCGTGCTCGAGGCGGCCCCGGTGCAGGGTGCCGTGGAGCTGGCGGTCGACGCGTGGCGCGAGGTCGCCGGCGCCGAGGAGAGCGAGGGGAGAGCATGAAGATCGCTATCGTCGGCGGAGGCAGCACCTACAGCCCGGAGCTGGTGAGCGGGCTGCTCGACCGGGCCGGAGAGCTGGGGGTGGGGGAGATCGTCCTGCAGGACGTGGATCGGGAGCGCCTGGCTCCCGTGGCGGCGTTCTGCGCCCGCATGGGGGAGGCTCGGGGCAGCGCTGCGCGCCTGACCTCCACGGATGACCTCGACAGCGCGCTCCTAGGCGCGGCTTTCGTCGTGATCCAGATCCGCGTCGGGGGCCAGGAGGGGCGGCATGAGGACATCCGCACCGGCCTCGACCACGGCGTGCTCGGCCAGGAGACGACGGGGGTGGGTGGCTTCGCTAAGGCGCTGCGCACGATCCCGCCTGTCCTCGAGATCGCGCGGCGGGTGGTAGAGCTCGCCCCGGAGGCGTGGATCCTGAACTTCACCAACCCCGCGGGCATGGTGGCCGAGGCGATCCTGAACCACGTGACCGAGCGCGCGCTGGGCCTGTGCAACGTGCCCATCGAGATGCACATGGAGATCGCCGCCCTCCTGGGCCGGGAGATCTCGGAGGTCTCCCTGGACTGGGTGGGCCTCAACCACCTGGGCTGGCTGCGCCGGGTCGTGGTGGATGGGGAGGACGTCCTGCCGGACTTCATCGTTCAGATCGAGGAGGGGGTGCGGGGCCCCTCGAATATCCCGGAGATGCGCTACCCCTCCGGGCTTCTGCGCGCGCTCGGCATGATCCCCTCGAGCTACGTCCGCTACTTCTACTGCACCGAGGACATGCTCTCGGTGCTTCAGGCGAAGAGGCAGTCCCGCGCCGAGGAGGTCCGAGCGATCGAGGAGGGGCTGCTCGGCGCCTACGCGGATCCGGCGCTCACGGACCTGCCCGAGCTCCTCAGCGAGCGAGGCGGAGCCTGGTACAGTCGGCTGGCGGTGGACGTGATCGGGGCCCTCGGCTCCACAGAGCCGACGGTCCACATCGTGAATTGGCGCAACGGCTCGACCCTCGCGGACCTGCCTGCGGACGCGACCGTCGAGATCCCGTACTCCCTCTCACAGGACGGCCTCGTCCCCTACGAC
>CAZEHU010000061.1:7858-9627 GCA_964511605.1 uncultured Myxococcales bacterium | reverse complement strand
AGGCGCTTCTTGCCGTAGATGTACTCGGCGTTCTCGGAGCGATCGCCGAGGGAGGCGGCGTAGGCCACCTCCTCCACGATCTTCGGGCGCTCGACGAGGCGCAGGTGATCCTGCTCCCGTCGCAGGCGGCGGTAGCCGCGGGGGGTGATGTAGTTGGGGGCTGAGGCCATTTGGGGCAACCTATCGGATGGGCCGGGCTCGCGGTAGCCTGGCGGTGGCCGCCGCAGGGGGCTCCCGCCCGCACCGCCGGCGGCCCGGAGGGAGCGATGTGTGGACGCTTCGGCGTGGCGATCACCGGCGAGCAGCTCGCGCTCCTGCTCGAGCTGCCGGAGGAAGCGGTCCCGGCCGATCTCCGTGCGCGCCACAACATCTGCCCGACCCAACAGGTCCCCATCGGCACGGTGGGCCCTGGGGGGGAGCGCGAGCTGGCGCAGATGCGCTGGGGCCTCGTGCCTTCCTGGGCGAAGGATAAGAAGATCGGCGCCCGCATGATCAACGCCCGGGCGGAGGGGGTGGCCTCCAAGCCCTCCTTCCGGGCCGCCTTCCGCCGCCGCCGCTGCCTGGTGCCCGCCGACGCCTTCTACGAGTGGCAGGCCGTCGAGGGCCAGAAGGCCAAGCAGCCCTGGCTCATCCGCCTTCGCGGCGGCGAGCCCTTCTGCATGGCCGGTCTGTGGGAGCGCTGGAAGGACCCGAGCGAGGAGACCTGGCTCGAGACCTTCACGATCATCACGACCGAGGCCAACGAGGCCATCGCGCCCCTGCATCACCGGATGCCGGTCATCCTCCATCCCGACGACCGCGCCCGGTGGCTCGATCCCGGGGCGCCGGCGGAGCTCCTCGAGGGCCTGCTCGGGCCCTGCCCGCCCCAGGTGATGGAGCTCTGGCCCATCTCGACCCTGGTCAACCGTCCCGCCAACGATGTGGCCGCCGTGAGGGAGCCGATCACGCCGCCGGACGCATCCCCGCCATGAGGAGGCGGCGGTAGTCGAGGAGGCGGGTGCCTTCGTCGTCGACCGCCGGGTAGGCCACCGCGAGGCGCTCCACGTAGCGCTCGAGGAAGTGGTCCCGCGCTGCATCGTCGGGCAGGCGAGCGAGCCAGGGCCGGGCTGCGGTCGCGCGTACGAATTGCGCGATGGTCTCCGGCCCGGGTACCGGCAGCCGATAGGTGCGGACGTCGACGACCCGATGCGAGAAGCCGGCCTGCTGGAGGATGCGAGCGTAGCGGCGGGGGCCGAGCTGGGGCCAGACCCGCGCGGGGCCGTCGAAGTGGGCCTCGAAGGCGGGCTCGCGGGCCACCGTGGCCAGGAGGGCGTGGGTGGGGCGCTGGTGGTTCATGGGGATCTGGATGGCGATCCAGCCCCCTGGCGCCACCAGGCCCAGGAGATCCGGGAGCAGGTCTTCGTGATCGTCGACCCAGTGGAGGGCCGCGTTGGAGAGCACCAGGTCCCAGCCCCTCCCGGGCCGCCGCGGCCCGATGTCGCGGACGAAGCGCTCGATCCCGGTCAGCTCGAAGCGCAGGCCCTCCCGGGCATGGGTCGAGGCCCGCTCGAGCATGGCCGGCGAGGCGTCGATGCCCAGCACGTCCTTGGCGCCGAGGCGCTCGGCAGCCTCGGCGAGGACCCTTCCGTCGCCGCAGCCGAGGTCCACCCAGCGCGGGCCCAGGCGGGGCGGGAGGAGGCGGCAGAGGTCCAGGAAGGGGCGCGCTCGCTCTTCAGCGAAGCGGGCGTAGAGCTCGGGCTGCCAGTCCGCCTGGCTCACCACCGGCAGGC
>CAZEHU010000061.1:0-7848 GCA_964511605.1 uncultured Myxococcales bacterium | reverse complement strand
GATCCGGGTCGCGAAGAGGAGGAGGGCGAGCGCCAGGCTGGGCAGGTGGGGCCCATCCGGGGCGGGGGCGCCGCCGCAGCCGCCCCCCTTGGGCTTCTTGTCGGAGCCAAGATCGCTATCGGGCTCGGGCATCGCGGCGGGCTCCTCGATGCGGGGCTCGGGTCCGTCCTGCTCCTCCTCTTCCTCCTCCTCGAGCGCGGGGGACTCGGCCTCCCGCTCCGGCGGCTCCTGTCGGTCCGCCTCCGGGCTCGTGGCGGTCCCGTCGGGCGCCTCGGGCTGGACGGGGAAGGCCTCCTCCTCCTTCCACGGGATGCAGCCGCTCTCGTCGAGCACGGGCTGGTCGAGCGCGCGAGCGAGCGCGAAGGCGCCCGTTCCGAAGCCGGTCGTGGGGGCCGAGCCGGCATAGGCCGCCGTCACCGGCGTGTAGTACTGCGGGAGGATGTCCCGATTGGCGCGGGCCTGCTTCACCACCCACTGCATCAGGAGGTCCGCGGCGTAGCGACGCCCTGTGAGGGCGAACGCGGAGACCATGCGCAGATCGATGAAGACCGACTCGTAGCCGAGGGAGGGGTCGGCGCCGGCGTCGTCGTTCCGAGCGAAGCCACGATCGCCCGCGATGCGCAGGGTCTCGAGCCAGGCGAGGGTGGTATCGGCCAGGGGTGAGGTGGGCGCCACGAGGCCCCAGTTGATCGCCTCGACGACCGCGGCGTCGAGGGCCTGGCCCTCGGCGATCTCCTCGAGGTTCCCGGCAAGGTTGCCCTTGTCCGGATCGACCAGGCCCGTCGTGATCGTATCGCGGAGGGACTCCGCCTGGGCCTTGTAGTACAAGGCCCGCTCCGGATCGCCGATGCGCAGCCCGATACGCCACGCGGCACAGAGGCCCGCGGCCGCGGCGATGTTGGAGTAGGTGTAGCGCCGGTAGGCAGCGCCGGGCTCCCAGATGCTGGAGTCCGGGGGCAGGAGGCCGCTGCCTGGATCGATGAGGTCGGCGAGCACGTCGGCGAGGCGCACCTCCACCTCGGCCCACTGAGGTCCGAGGACCGCCAGATCCTCCTGGCGATCGGCCCACTCTCCGAGGGCCCAGAGGAAGAGGCCGAGGTTGTCGAGCTCGAGGGTCTCGAGGCCGTCGAGCTGCGGAGCGTATAGATCTTCGCTGCCGTGGCCGTAGTAGCGACCGACGCTCACCAGATAGTCCTGCGGGAGCGAGGCGGAGGTGGCGCCGGTCTCGCCGTCCAGGACGAAGCGGAGGGCGTTCCAGGCCTCGTCGCTGTAGCCCATGCGGGCAAAGGCCGCGACGGCGTAGGCGACGTCTCGGGGCCACGTCCGGCCGCCCTTGAGGGCGGGCAGGAGGGCCCGGACGATCTGGCCGTGGGGGCGCACCGCCCCCAGGTTCGGCTCGCGGCTCTGGGCCATGCGAAGGTGGACCAGGGACTGCTCCCAGACCTCCAGCTCGTCCTCGTCGGGCTCGCCCTCGAAGTAGGCCGCGGTCTGTTCCGGCCAGCGATCGAAGGAGCGCCACAGGGCCCAGCCGTCGAGCTCGTCCTGCAGGAGCTCGGTGGGCAGGCGCCCCTCGATCCATGCGTCTACGACGTCGACGACACCGTCGCCCTCCCCCGCTGAAGCGTGGGCGCTGATGACCGCGAAGGCGGTCTGCTCGCCGGGGTCGAGGTTGATGGCGCCTCGCCCGAGGGCGGCCACGATGCCGTCGTCCTCGATGAGGGCGTCCGCCGGGCCGATGACGCCGGGAAGGTAGCCGTAGAGCGCGAAGTTGGCCCAGAGGTCGGCGGGCGTCGAGGACCACTGGTTGGCGGTCGGCGTCGCGCGGTGGACGACGAGCTGCTTCGAGTCCGCGCCGCTCTCGACGAAGGTGCTCGGCGCCACGAGCTGGATGCGCTCGTTGTACTCCGACGGGTAGGGGGCGCCCTGGCCAAGGTGGAAGTCGAGGAAGGACGCCATCAGCACGTCGTGGGGGTGGACCGGATCCACGTTGAGGATCTGGAGGACCATGAGGATCGCCGGACGCTCGAGGCTCCAGGGGGCCACCCAGCTCGTGACCACGTGGAAGGGGCCGACCTGGTGGACCGCCTGCACCACCCCCGTGCCGTGCACGTAGTCGACCAGGTTCGCCGGCTCCTCGCAGAGCCACTGGCCGGGCGCCCCATCCACCGAGAGGCCGAAGCAGGCCTGGCCACCAAAGGCTCGGGACCACTTGCCGGGGGTGGCCTCGGCGTAGAGGCGATCCCTCAGGCTCAGGAGCGCGCCGGTCTCGCCATCCACCACCGCCGCCCCGAAGCCGTTGCTCAGCGGCAGCGCGTCCCAGGAGGGGTTCGGCGTCGCCGCGAGGAGCGCGGTGGTGGAGACATGGAGGAGGGCGTGGAGCACGGGGGGCGTCCGTGGCGGGCGGGGAGTGGGGCCTGGGCCCCTCGCAGGGGCGCGCGGGATCGGCCACGCCCGCGCCGGGGGCGCACGTATTCTGCCGCGTGCGTGCGCACGAGGCCAGGTGCGGGACCGGTGATCCCCCCCTGGGCCGGCCTCCCGCTCCACGGGGGATCACGCCGGGTGGAGCTCCTGGACCGCCCGCCAGAGGGCCGGCAGCACCTGACCGCTGGGGCCACGGAGGCGCACGTCGGCCACATCGCTGAGGGTGGTCTCGTGGGGATTGACCTCCACCAGCAGGGCCCCTAGCTGCTGGGCGTGCAGGGCGAGGGCCGCTGGCGGCCAGACCTGGGCCGAGGTGCCGACGACCAGGGCGACGTCGGCGCGTGCTGCGGTGCGGCCAGCGCGCTCCAGGAGGCCGGGCCAGTAGATCTCTCCGAACCAGAGGATGTGCGGCCGTGTGGGGGCCCCACAGGACTGGCAGCTCGGCACGGCATCCCCTGGCTCTCCCGGCCCCTCGGGGAAGGCCTCGAGGGCGGAGCATCGGGTGCAGCGCTGGTGGGATATGGTGCCATGCAGCTCTACGAGGCGCGTGGAGCCGGCCCGGCGGTGCAGGCCGTCGACGTTCTGGGTGGCGAGGAGGAAGTCCTCGAAGTGAGCGTCCATTGCAGCGAGCACATGGTGCCCAGGGTTGGGCAGACAGCCTCCGTACTGCTCAGCGCGCCAGCGATACCAGCGCCAGACCCGATCGGGATCCCGGCGGTAGGCCTCCGGGGTGGCCAGCTCCTCCGCACGGAAGCCCTCCCACAGGCCGCCGGGACCACGGAAGGTGGGGATCCCGCTCTCCGCCGAGGTGCCGGCGCCGCTGACGGCGAAGACCGTACGTGCGGCGGCCAGGGCCTCGGCGGCCTCGGCCAAACCGTGGGGGATCATGGGGACGTCGAGACAGCGACGAGGGTGGCGTCCCTTGGGCCCTATCGGGTGCGCGGCTCCTCTGAGCGCCGGCGGCGGCTCGCCCAGACGAGACCCGCGAGGATGAGCAGCCCGAGGGCGACGGGCAGCGCGCCGTCGGAGTCTGTGGACACAGCACCGTGGCAGCCGCCGGAGCCACCGCCGGAGGACTTCACCTCGTCTGGGATCGGCTGGGGAGCGGGTGTGGTGATGCCCTCCTCTTCGGCGATCGGCACGTGGGTGAAGTCGGCAGCGGCGATGATCTCGTCCTCGGCCGTGACGTTGGCGTGGGGGATCTCGGTGCCCGGGCCCTCGGTGGAGTACAGGTGGATCGTGGCAGCCCAGGGCTCGCCGACGGCCAGGTCGACGAGCTCGGGCTCGGTGGTGTCCTCGGGCTCAGAGCTGCCGCCGCTTCCGGGAGCCACCGGCACGCCGCCGCCGAAGCCGAGCTCGATCGGCCCCTCGTAGAAGGCCGTGCGGCCGTCCTCGAAGGTGAGCGTGACGTTGTGGAGCTGACCATCCTCGCCGCACTCTCCGGTGCCCTGGGCGGTGTGGTAGGCGTCGACGTCGGGCAGGTCGGAGTTGTAGTCGAAGCGCGGATCGCGGGTCATCTCGTGCTCGCTGACCGTAGTGAAGAGGCGGGTCTTGTAGGGGTGGCGATCGAGGAGCTCCTGGGCGGCCTCGAGGGGGTCGACGATGCGCTCTTGGAGGTCGGCGGCGAAAGCGGCGCTGTCGAAGACCCAGCCCTCGGGCGCGTACTGGCTGATGCAGGTCTCCTTGTTCCAGTTGTAGTACTCGCTCTCCTCGTCGCAGTCCTCGGGCAGATCCTGGGGATCGGGCATCGGGATGTGCTTGCGGATGAGGCCCTGGGTCTGCGCATCGCGCGGGAAGCTCTGGTTCAGCATGGCGTCGAGGAATTGGGAGGGGTCGCCGATGTCGGAGAGGGCGGCGGTGTTGTACTGGTCCTCCCAGATCAGGCTGTTGTCCATGTCGATGGTGCCCGCGAACTCGGTGATGAAGCCATGGCCCGCGGCCTCGTTGACCGCCTGGGTGGCCACCTCGACGTAGTTGGAGCCATTGTCGAACCAGTCGATCTTGGCGTGGTTCACCTCGACGTCGAACCAGTTGGTGGGCACGGCGCGGTGGTCGCCGAGCATCCAGATCTGGATCGGCATGTCGGGCAGGGCCGCGATGCGGGTGAGGACGAGGGGGACGCAGGCCTCAGCGGAGTCCATCTCGAGGACGAGGGGCTGGATCTCGCCCACCTCGGCGTCCCGGCTCAGCTTCACTGCGGCGAAGACCATGTCGAGCTGCAGGTAGTGATCGATGAGGGGCAAGGAGCCGGGGGCCTGATCGAAGTCGTGCTCCTCGAGCCAGTCGAGGAGCGCGGAGGCGTCCTTCGCGCTGAGGACCTTGATGTCGTAGGGACCGACCTCCTCCTCGAAGAGGATCTCGACGCCTCCGCCGTCCTCCTCGGCCTCCGCCGCGCCGCCTGCGGAGGCGGACATCGGCATATTCATGAACGCGCAGTCGCCGACCTCGTCGTAGTTCCAGTCGACGTTCCACTGCGGACGGGTGCGCCAGTCCAGCTCCTCGAAGAGGCGAAGGGGGCCGACCGAGAAGTCGGGCACGGCGCTCAGGGGCACGACCCAGCCGAAGTCGGGGGCCTCACCCTGGTAGTTGATCTGGATGTGGGCGGTGACCCTCCCCTCGTGCACTCCGAAGACGATGCGCTCGCCGGCCTGCTCCATGGGCACATTGGAGCAGAAGAAGCCGCCGCAGGCCTCCGCGGGGGCGGGGTTCGCGAGGTGGATCACGCCGAGGGCGGCCAGGGTCAGGGCGGCGGTGAGGGCGGTGGTCCGAGGGACCGGGAGGCGCGGGATCGAGGGCATCGGAGAACTCCAGCGAGGGCGCGAGGATGGCTTGGCGCCGGCACGGTAGCAGCGGTGACGCCTGGTCTCCAGTGGGGGCGCACATTGGCACGGTCACCGCAAGCTGGCATAGGATGGGACGCGCTACCGTGGATGACACGAGACCCATGCGCATCCTCCTCGTGGAGGACCACGAGCCGGACGCGATCCTGGTCAGGGAGTACCTGCGCCAGATCCCCGGGCCGGCCCGCGATCTGGACTGGGTGGATACGTGGGAGGATGGGCTGCGCTGGATGAAGCGACGGGTGCACGACGTGTACTTGGTCGATCACTTGCTCGGGGCCCGGGACGGCGTCGACCTGATCGGCGCGGCCCTGCGCGCGGGGGTGCGGGCACCGATGATCCTCCTGACGGGCATGCGGGATCGGAGCCTGGACATCCGGGCGACGGAGGCCGGCGCGGCGGACTACCTGGTGAAGGGCAGCGTCGACGCCGAGCAGCTCGAGCGCAGCTTGCGCTACGCGGTGCAGCGGGATCTGGATCGAGTGGCTCTCGAGCGCCGCGCCGAGGAGCTCGCCCGCTCCAACGCGGAGCTGGAGCAGTTCGCGGCGGCGGTCTCCCATGACCTCCGGGGTCCGCTGCAGGTGGCGATGGGGCGTCTCGAGCTCCTGGTGGCCACGACGGACCTGGAGGCGAAGGCCCAGCGCCACGTGGACCTGGCCCTCGAGACCGTGCTCCATATGGAGGAGCTCATCGAGGATCTGCTGGCCTACGCTCGCGTCGGCAGTACGCTCGACCAGTTCGAGCCTGTCCCCCTCGCGGCGGTGGTCGACGGCGTGCTGCACGAGCTCGACGACGTGGTCTCCCACAAGGGCGCCCGCGTGGAGCGGAGCGACCTCCCCACCGTGGTGGGCAGCCGGGTTCAGCTCGAGCAGCTCATGCGCAACCTCCTCGGCAACGCGCTCAAGTTCTCCAAGGAGCAGCGACCGCTCATCCAGATCGGCGCCGGCCGCCACAACGGGCTCTGGACCGTGAGCATCCAAGACAACGGCCTCGGCTTCGACGGGCGGTACGCCGAGCAGGTCTTCGGCCTCTTCCAGCGCCTACGTGTCCACCGCGACATCCCCGGCACCGGCCTTGGCCTGGCGATCTGCCGGAAGGTCGTCGAGAACCACGGCGGGCGCATCTGGGCAGAGGGCACGCCCGGCGAGGGGGCGACGTTCCACTTCACGTTGCCGTGGGAAGGGAAGGAGGGCCGTCCCATCGGCGCCGCGTGCGGCGTCGGCTGAAGAGAGGGCGAGCACTTCACCCCTCCAGCTCGTAGGTCTCCTCGATGGAGTATCGCGCCCCGTCTGGATAGAGCCGGCTGGTCACGATGTGGAACGCGTCGACCCTGAACTCCGGGGGGCGGAACAAGGCGTGGGCCTCGAGCCACCGGGCCACCTTGTGGGTCGGTGGATCCTTGAGGCGGGCGACCGTGATGTGGGGATGGAACTTGCGGCGCTCGGGCTCGACGCCGGCGCCGACGACACAGCGCTCGACCTCGTCGCGGAGGGCCTTGAGCTCGGGGGAGCGGGCCACACCGGCCCAGAGCACGCGCATCGGGCCGCGCGGGGGAAAGTAGCCGACGCCCTCGAGCTGGAGGGGGAAGGGCGCGGTGCGGACGCCATCGAGGGCGTCGACGATGTCGCGGTAGTCGTGGCCGTCGACCTCCCCGATGAAGCGCAGGGTGAGGTGCAGCCTGTCGTCCTCCTGCCAGCGCGCGCCGGGCACGCCCCCGTGGAGGGTCGCGAGCTCCTCGAGGATCGGCTCGGGCAGGTCGACTGCGACGAAGATTCGGCGTTCCATCGTTGGAGGCAGCGGGGCCGGTCTACAGGTCGCCCCGCAGCGACTCGTACCAGGCGATGAGCTCCTCGAGCCCCTCCTCGAAGGGCACCCGGGGCTCCCAGGCGATGCGCTCGAGAGCCCGCCTCGCAGACAGGGCACGGCGTGGCTGGCCGTTGGGACGGGAGCTATCCCAGCGCACGTCGCCGCCGAAGCCCGTCAGGCGCGCGACCAGCTCCACGAGGTCGCGGATTCGGATCTCCCGCGCGGTGCCGAGGTTCATGGGCTCGGGATCGTCATAGCGCTCGGTGGCGGCGACGATGCCCTCCGCCGCGTCGCGTGCGTGCAGGAACTCGCGGGTCGGGGAGCCGTCGCCCCACACGACGATGTGATCGTCGTCGCGCTCCCGGGCCTCGACGCACTTGCGGATGAGCGCGGGGATCAGGTGGCTCGTCTCCAGGTCGAAGTCATCCCCGGGTCCGTAGAGGTTCGCCGGCAAGACGTAGATCGCGTTGAGCCCGTACTGCTTGCGATACGCTTGGCATTGGACCAGGAGCGCCTTCTTGGCGATGCCGTAGGGGGCATTGGTCTCCTCCGGGTAGCCCGCCCAGAGGTCCTCCTCCCGGAAAGGCACGGGGGTATGCTTCGGGTAGGAGCAAGCGGTACCCACGCAGACCAGCTTCTCCACCTCGAAGGTGCGCGCCTGCTCGATGAGCTCAGCGCCCATGATGAGGTTCTCGTAGAAGAAGCGCCCCGGGCTGTCGCGGTTCGCGCCGATGCCCCCCACCACCGCGGCGAGGTGGATGACGATGTCCGGCCGCGAGAC
>CAZEHU010000060.1:0-9734 GCA_964511605.1 uncultured Myxococcales bacterium | reverse complement strand
GGGGTCGGCCGCGTGGCTCAGGGGATCCTCACCGGCCACGAGGCCGAAGGGCGCCACCACCAGGGGCATCGCGCCCTCCCGGAGCGCCGCCTGAGCCAGGCCCGCTGCCTCGCGCGCGCGCTCCTCGACCTTCGTGCCCGCGGCCTCGAGGTGCCTCACGGTGCGTACGAGGTGGTCGAGCGCCCGGATCGCCTCGTCCGCGCGCTCGAGCCTGGTCTTGGTAGCGGTGTCCGAGGCCACGGCGAAGGCAGGATAGCACCCCCAAGGAGGCAACCCAGTCCGGAGTGCGCTCGGATCGAGACCGGCTCAGAGGTCCGCGAGCAGTCCCCGCAGCGCGGGCTCGAGGTGGGGGTGGTGGAACTCGAAGTCCGTCTCCTCCAGCCGCTCGGGCTTCACGCGCTGGCTAGCGAAGAGGAGGGCGTCGGCCATCTGGCCGTAGCGGAGCCGGAGGAGCCAGGGGGGCACGCGGAGCGTGGCCTCCTGGCCGAGGATCCGCCCGATGATCTCCGCCAGCTCGGCCTGGCGGACAGGGTTCGGAGCCACCACGTTCAGGGGGCCCTCGATGTCCTGGGCGAAGATGGCGTGGCGGATGGCGCGGACCAGATCGCGGATGTGGATCCAGCTCACCCACTGCCGCCCGTCGCCGAGGGGACCGCCGAGGCCCTTGGAGAAGGGCCACAACATCTCCTCGAGGGCGCCGCCCTCTGGAGACATCGCTATGCCGAAGCGGGCGTGGACCACCCGGATGCCGGCGGCCCTCGCGGCACCGGTCGCCTGCTCCCACTCCAGGCAGACATTCGCGAGGAAGTCGCGGCCGCGTTCGCTGCTCTCGTCGAGCCACTCGTCGCCTCGTGAGCCGTAGGCACCGACGGCCGAGGCGCTGATGAGCACCTTGGGAGGATCGTCCATCGAGGCCAGGGTACGCGCGATGAGGTGGGTCGGGCCTGTCCGGCTGTCGAGGATCTCGCGCTTGCGCCTCGCGCTCCAGCGCCCGACGACGGGGCTGCCCGCGAGGTGGACGAAGGCGTTGACCCCCTCGAGGTGCTCGGCCTCGAGGTGATCGTGGGCCGGAGCCCACGGGATCTCCTGGCTCTCCCAGTCGCTGGTGCCGCGAACGAGAGGCACGACCTCGCACTCCGCCTCCTCGAGGGCGCCCCAGAGGGCGCGCCCGATCAGACCGCTGGCGCCACTGACCACGACCTTCAACGATGATCTCCCTGGCTACAGGCCGCGCGGATCCGCCGCACGGACTCATCCGCAGGGTGCAACAGCGACGCCTCGTTGGCGAGCAGGAGGGCCTCGTCGCAGTCGCGGCGCTGGGAGGCGCGCGCGGCCGCGTTCACCAGACTCGCGAAGAGGTTCGCCGTGGTGGCGCCTTCCGGATCCCAGTGGAGGCGCCGCGCCTCCCGGAAGGAACGTGCCGCGGGGCCGAAGGCATCCTGGAGGAAGTGGGTCATGCCCACCTCGTGGTGGAGCATGCCACTCAGCTCCCCCCGATCGTGGAGCGCGGCCTCGGTCCGGGCGAGCAGCTCGAGGGCCGCGCTGGCGTCCTCTTCCCGGACCACGCGGGCACGCTGGACCGCCAGCACCGCCGCGGTGTGGCGGAGGTTGTCCCGCTCCGGGCTGCCCTCTGCGGTACGGATCAGGAGCTCCGCCGCGTCGAGGGACCGGCCGGCCGCGCTCAGCTCGATGGCCACGGACTGCACCTGGGCCGCCTCCGCGTTCAGGATGCGATCGTCGCCGGGCAGCCAGACCTTGGCCCGGGCGTAGATGCGCTCGAGCTCTCTGACATCGCGCCGCGCGGCGGACTCCCGGCCCAGGACGGAGAAGCCCCAGGCCATCAACGAGCGCCCCCCCCCGTCGAGGGTCCCCGTCTCCGCAGCGACGAAGAGGAGCTGCATACCGCGAGCGATATCCCCATCGCGCATATGCCCGAGCGCCAGGTTGTGGAGGAGCGCGTCCCGATTGAGCCTGTGCACGCTGTCGGAGGGGGCGAGGGCCGAGGCGCGAGCGAAGTGCTCGAAGGAGGCCTCGAGGCGCCCCTCGTCGGCGGCCACCGAGGCCTCGTTGGAGGCGATGTAGCTCAGGAGCTGGCGATTGGAGACGCGCCGATGCGACGAGCCCTTGCGCTCGAGGAGACCTCGGTCGAGCTCCAGGCGCCCGTCGCGGACGGTGGTCACGCCGGCGAGGAGCCCGCGAGAGCGGAGGAATGCGAGGTACTCCTCTTCGGTGCGGAAGGGGGCGAAGCCCTTGGGATTGGTGGTCTCCACCTCCAGGGTCCGGGGGCCCACGTCGACGAGAGACCAGACGTGGGTGCGGGACTCCATCACCGCGTTGTCGATGCCCGCGGCCGCGAGGAGATCGTTGTAGAGGAGGGTCGCGGTCACGCAGTTGTAGCTGCCGGTCGCGAGGGTCTGAATCACCGAGGACTGGGCGCGCGCGTAGGTGCCGAGGGCCCGCCGGTGGAGCGCCTCGAAGATGCGCTGGGCCTGATCTCGAGGGTCGGTGATCCTGGCGTGCCTCACCTCGCCCAGCACCTCGGCGTGGAGGGCCTCGAGGGTGATCCGATGCCGGTCGAGCTCGCCCTGGGTTCGGGCCCCGGAGACGATCAGGCCGGCCTCGCCGAGGCTGAAGCTGTCGAAGCGGCCGTCCTGGAGGTCCTCGATGAGCGCCTCCTCGAGGGGGCTCAGGCGCGCCGCCCGCCGGTGGCCGGTGGCGGCGGCCTCGAGCTGATCGACCGGGGCGGTGCGTGTCGCGCTGGAGGCTCCGCCGCAAGCGACCAGGGGCATCGCCCCGATGCCCAGCAGGCCCAGGGTCATCGGCAGGGCGAGGAGGACCGGGGGTAGCGATGTCCCCATCCGCCCGCCTTGCCGCGCCCTGGGCGCCCGCCCATACTTCGGGCGACCCGAAGGGAGTGCGATCCGATGCGTCGCGACGACCTGAGCGACGAGCCGCTGATCTACTGCGTCGATGACGACGAGCTGATCACCGAGCTCCTCGAGCGCTGGCTCGGCCGCGCGGGCTATGCCTGCGAGAGCTTCAGCGATGGCCCCGCTATGCTCCACGCCCTTCGCTATCGGTCCCCGGACGCGATCCTGCTCGATCTGAACATGGAGGGCATGCAAGGGGATGACGTGCTCCGCAGGGTCCAGGCCTCCAGCCCGACCCCACCCGTCATCTTCGTGACCGGCGAGGATCGGGCCGACGTGGCGGTCGAGATCATGCGCTTGGGCGCCTGGGACTACCACATCAAGCCCATGGACAAGCAGCGGCTGCTCCTAACGCTCAAGAACGCCGTGGAGAGCTACAGGCTGAAGTGTCGCGTCGACGATCTCGAAGGTCGGCTCGACAGCTCGCACGGCTACCAGGACATCATCGGTTCGGGGCCCAGCGCGCAGGGCCTCTTCGCGGACATCCGGAAGGTGGCGCGCACGGACGTGACCGCCATGATCCTGGGGGAGAGCGGGACCGACAAGGAGCTGACCGCCCGCGCGATCCACGAAGCCAGCGGCCGGGCCAAGGGCCCCTTCGTGGTGCTGAACTGTGGCGCGGTGACCGAGACCCTGCTCGAGAGCGAGCTCTTCGGTCATCGTAAGGGGGCCTTCACCGGCGCCTCCGAGGATCGGGCCGGCCGCTTCGAGGCCGCGGACGGCGGCACCCTCTTCCTCGACGAGATCGCGGAGATGAGCCCGCAGGCGCAGGTCCGCCTGCTGAGGGTGCTCCAGGACTCACGAGTGACCCGCGTGGGCGATACCCGAGAGATCCCCGTGGACGTTCGCATCGTGGCGGCGACCCACCGCGACCTCGAGCACCGCATCCACGAGGGCCTCTTCCGCGAGGACCTCTACTATCGATTGATGGTCTTTCCCCTCGACGTCCCCCCCCTGCGGGATCGCAT
The DNA here is from genome assembly GCA_964511605.1 of uncultured Myxococcales bacterium. Taxonomy (GTDB): domain Bacteria; phylum Myxococcota_A; class UBA9042; order PHBI01; family JACKFB01; genus CAZEHU01. Next base: position 5,836 of record CAZEHU010000060.1, on the reverse strand, counting down.
CGAGGACCTGCCAGCCCTGGTCGCCCACTTCATCGAGCGGCACCGGAAGACCGATACCCTCGCCGAGTCCATCAGCGACGAGGCCCTCGCTGTGCTCCGGCGTCACGCCTGGCCGGGCAACGTGCGCGAGCTCGAGAACCTCGTGCAGTTCGCGCTGGTCACGGCGGAGAGCGAGACCATCGGGGTCGGCGATCTGCCGCGAACCGTCACCCAGGCCGCCCCCGGCTCCCGGCGCGGCCTTCGCGCAGGCGCCGCGGTCAGCCCGGCCCCGGCGATGGCCGGCCCCGATGCGATCATCCCGATGGAGGAGCTCGAGCGCCGCGCGATCGTCGCCGCCCTCGAGGCCACAGAAGGCAACGTCTCCCTCGCTGCACGCCGCCTGGGCCTCGGCCGAACGACCATGTATCGGAAGATGACGGCCTTCGGGCTGCAGTAGGGCTCCGACGGCCCCGAGGCGCCTGCCCCTGCACGGCACATGGAGGTGACCCGATGCGGCACAGGGGCCTGGTCCCCGGCCCCCGCCGTTCCCCCAAGGGGCTGAATTCGTTGACAGGTCCTGGAATGGCATCAGGCTTGCTGGTGACCCTCTGCGAGGGCGCCACGGCGGTGCCCGGGGAACGACAGACCATGGCCCCACGCTGCGCCACCGACACCTGGGATCAGCCCATCCGCTTCGAGACCGACGGCCGCCCCTGCGAGGGCAAGGCCGCCCCCCTCGAGGTGGAGGGGCGCATCTCCGTCCGGACCCGCGGCTACGCGCCGCCGCTGATGAGCTCGGTGGCCATCACCCTCTCCATCGAGGGCAAGGAGGTCCAGCGCTCGGGCCAGGTGGTCTACCGCGAGGTGGATGGCGACGAGTCGGTCTTCCTGATCAAGCTGGCGAGCTGAAGCCGGGGACGCGCGTGAAGCGCTCGATGAGCGCCCCGTGCTCCGGGAAGGAGTCTGCGAGCGCTGCACGCTCGGCCAGCTCGAAGTCCGCGAAGTCGAATCCCGGGGCGACGGTGCAGCCAACAAGGCTGTAGCCCATTGGTTCTACGCAGGTCGCCGCGAACCACTGGCCGGCGGGGACGACGAGCTGCGGGACCTCGCCGGCGTCCAGGTCCTTGCCGAGCGTGTGGCGGTGGAGGGCCCCGGCTGTGTCGATCGCGACGAGGGAGAGCGAGGTGCCAGCGTAGTGGTGCCAGACCTCGTCGGAGTGGATGCGGTGGAGGGCGGAGAAGTCCTGGCCCTCGAGGAGGTAGTAGATCGAGGTCGAGAGGCTCCGAGGCCCTGAGAAGCGCTCGGGCAGGCCGGTGGTCGCGAGCTGCTCCGCGGAGCGATAGACCTCGCGATACCAGCCCCCCTCCGGGTGGGCCTTCAGGCCGAGCCCCTCGATCCAATCCCGGGCCTGGTACGAGCTGGGGTCGCGGGGCGTGCGAGGCGACGCGCTCACGGCGCCTGGAAGCGGAAGTGGACGGGCAGAGTCTCGGGGATCGGCGCCTCGCCGCCGCCCCCGGAGCGGGCACGTACCAGGGGGAGGGGGAGGACCGGCTGGCCCGCCGTCGAGAGGGTCGTGGGGCGCATGGGATCAAGCTTCGGGGATCGCCACGCTGTTGCGCAATCGTGCTATCAGGGCGCCCCGATCCCGGAGATCCCCATGTCCCTCGTGCGCCTGCCCGCCCACGCCCTGTTCGCCTCGCTCCTCTGCCTCTCGCTCCTCGCCTGCTCGGGGGACGGGGGAGGCGGCTCGGGGGCCTCGGACACCGCGTCCGAGGCGGACACGGTGCCCGAGGCCGGAACGCCGGATGGCGAGCCCTCCGGGGCGGAGCCGGACGGCCAAAGCACGGAGCCGGATCCCGGAGCGATGACCGACACCGGCGAGCCCGAGGCCGGGGAGCCCGACGTCCCCGCCGAGCCCGAGCCCCTGCCCGAGGTGGACCCCCGCTTCGAGGGCCTGGACTACCAGGAGGTCGCCTGGCTCGAGGGCCTGAGCGCCAACGCCAGCGTCGTGCGCGACGAGATGGGCGTGCCCCACATCTACGCCGCCACCCTCGAGGACGCGGCCCGCGCGCACGGCTACATGCACGCGATGGACCGCATGCCGGTGATGGAGCTCTTCCGCCGGGTGGCCATGGGCACCCTGGCCGAGCTCCTGGGCGCCCTCTCGCCCGGCACCATCCACGACGACATCCTGACCCGTCACTACGGCTTCCCCTACATCGCCCAGCTCCAATACGAGAGCCTGGAAGAGGGGAGCCGCACCAAGCGCGTGCTCGACGCCTACTCGGAGGGCGTGACCGCCTACATCCAGGAGCTCCGGGACGGCAAGCGGGACTACCACCCGGCCTACAAGATCCTCGTGCCCATCGAGCCCCTCGAGGACTGGTCCCCGGTGCACTCCCTGGCCATCGGCCGGGTGCAGGCCCACGAGCTGAGCTTCGACGGCCACCGGGAGGCGGACCATACCGGCGTGATGCAGGCCATCGCCGGGGCTTTCCCCCCGGACAGCGAGGACCCGGCCCTGGCCGCGCGCTTCCACATGCTGGGCGACGTCTGGCGCTGGCAGCCGGCCGACCCGGCGATCCAGCACGACGTCTTCGAGTTCGAGGGCGAGGTCTTCTCGAAGGTGGTCGCGGACCTGTCGGGCGCGCTGGCCCAGCGACCGAAGGTGTCGGAGGCGCTGATGGAGCGCGCCAAGGCCGCGGCGGAGGGCAGAACCTGGCTCAAGGCCGACCCCCTGGCCAAGGGCGCGAGCAATAACTGGTCCGCCGGGCCCACCAAGACCAAGAGCGGAAACGCGATCTTCTGCAACGACCCCCACCTGGGCCTCGGCAACCCGCCGCTATTCCACCTCAGCCACTTCGTCGCCGAGGAGGAGGAGGGAGGCCCCATCGAGGTGAGCGGCGCCAACTTCGGGGGCGTGCCGGGCATCCTCATCGGCCACAACCGCCACGTGGCCTGGGGGCTGACCACGGCCAGCGACGATCGCTCCGACGTCTACCTCGAGACCTTCGTGGCCGCGGGCGAGAGCCAGCAGGCGACCACGGTCGTCGACGGCGAGCCCCAGCCCGTCACCACCCGCACCGAGGTGGTGAAGGTCGGGCAGTTCGCGGACGTGGTGGAGGAGATCAGCTTCGAAGTGATGACCACGGCGGGGGGGCGTGTGCTTGTGCCCGACGTCTCCGGCGAAGGGGTCATCACCCCCCTCGAGAGCGGCGAGCAGCTCTCCTGGGCATGGACCGGCTTCGAGGTCTCCGGGGAGATCCACAGCCTGATGGACGCTATGACGGCCAAGACCGCCGAGGAGGTCGTGGAGGCCTTCCAGGTCTTCGACGTGCCCAACCAGAACATCGTGGGCGGCGACGATCAGGGCCACATCTACGCCTCGACCGCCGGCAACATCCCGATCCGCGAGCCGGGCGCCTTCACCTGGCACCCGGTGGACAACCCCGGGGGCACCGCGCCCTGGTGGATCCTTCCCGGGGACGGCCCGGCCGATTGGGACGGCGCCCTGCCGGCGAGCGCGGGCCCGCGCACCATCGACCCGGACAAGGGCTGGATCGTCACGGCCAACAACGACCACGTGGGCCAGGTCCTCGACAACGATCCCTTCAACGACCCCTTCTACATCGGCTACGACTACTCGATCGGCTTCCGCGCCGGGCGCATCCACCGCCTCATCGAGGGCACCGGCCCCGGCTCGCCGGCGGCCGGCGGGGGCCTGCTCGGCCTCGAGGAGATGCGCCAGATCCAGGCCGACACCCACTCGGCGCTCTCCGAGGCGCTCCTGCCGTTGGTCATCGAGCACCTCGCCGCGCTCGTCGAGGAGCAGGCCGCGCCGGGCACCCACGCCGAGCTCGCCGAGCTCGCGACGACCTACGCGGGCATCGCCGCCGAGCTCGCCGAGGGCCTGGTGATGCTCGAGGCCTGGGACGGCTCCACCGGCCCCGGCATCAGCGAGGTGGGCTACGAGCACACCCCCTCGGAGGCCGAGAAGACGGGCGCCGCGGCCACCACCCTCTTCAACGTCTTCGTCGAGAGGGTCCTCGAGCTCCTCTACAGCGACGAGTACGCGGCGATGGGCCGTGGGGTGAAGGACTCCTTCGCCATGCGCGGGCTCCTCCTCTTCCTGGGCGACGACCAGGACGCCATCGCCACCCTCGACGATGCGACAGGGGAGAGCTGGCTCTGGGACGACCTCGGCACCCCCGACGTGGTGGAGAGCCCGGCCTGGATCATCGCCTCTGCCTGGGCCGAGGCTATCGGCACCACCGCGACGCTGTTCCCCGAAGGCACGCCGCTGTCCGAGCGCTATTGGGGCCACCTCCACCGGATCATCTTCGATTCGCTCATCCCGGTGCCGGGCGGTGCGCTGAACATCCCGGCGGACATCGAGCCGTTGGGTGGTCTCGGCTTCGGCCGCCCGGGCGATCAGTGGGCGGTGAACGTCTGCAACGGCGGCCTGCAGAACACGTTCTACGGCTGTGGCTCCGGGCCGATCATCCGCTACTGCATCGACCTCGCCCCGGACGCCCCAGAGGCGACGATGATGCTGCCGGGCGGCCAGGTGACCGATCCCCAGAGCCCCCACTACGACGACTGGCTGCCCCTCTGGCTCTCCCAGAAGTCCACGCCAATGGCTTTCGAGAAGGCGGACGTGAAGGCTCGCGCGGAGCACCACCTGGTCCTGGTCCCCCCCGAGGAGTAGCCCGCGAGAGCGGCCCTGCTCGAGGATCCGAGAGCGAGCTACTCGGCCGCCTCCGGGTCGACGAGGTAGCGGAGCCGCACCTCCAGGGAGCGAAGGCCTACCTGCGCGAAGTGCCGGGTGGAGCCGGAGTCGCCGCGGGGGCAGCACTGCACGGAGGTCGACACATCTTCGCCGAGGATCCAGCGCTCCCGGGTGGTCGGATCGTCGTCGGTGAGGCGATGAGCTCCTCGCCGGCGACGAGGGGATCGGTGGGCAGGGGCCTGTCCTCCGTGGGCTTGCGAGGTCAGGCGCGTGCGAGCAGGAGCCCGAGCGCTCGACGACCGGCGATCCAGAGGGCGGCCCCCGCCGCGGACTTCACGACCGCGCCCACCAGGAAGGGCTCGACGCCGTGCGTCCAGGCGGGGCCGGCGCCGATGGAGGTGGCCAGCCAGCCGAAGCCCAGCGCCAGGATGAGGGCGTGGGCCACGAGCATCCAGGCGAATGCTGCCAGCACGCCGCCCGCGCGGGTGCGGACTCGGCCGGAGAGGGCGGCGGCCGGGACGAAGGCCCAGAGGTATCCCGCGGTCTTGCCGGCGAGGTGAGCGCTGCCCGCGCCACCCTCCGCGAAGAGGGGGAGACCTGCGGCCCCCGCGGCGAGATACAGGACGACCGAGGCCGCGCCCCAGCGGGCTCCGAGCGCGACGCCTACCAGCAGGACGGCGAGGGACTGCAGCGTCACCGGCACCGGAGAGAGCGGGACCGGCAGCGCGACCTGGGCTGCGCCGCCGATCAAGGCCGCCCCCACGGTAGCGCCGGGGATCCCCCGCATCACCGCCGCCGCCGGCCCTTCTTCTTGCCGCGCCCTCGCCCTCGCGGGGAGGCCGCGTCCTCGAGGCCCGTGTGCTGGGTGTGGAAGCGCCCCTTGCCCTTGCGTCCGGTGCCGCCCCGCTTCTTGCTTGCGCCGCCCGCTTGCTTGCTCGCCGAGCCCCGGGCCCCGTCGCGCCAGGGCACCAGGTGCCCGGGCCCTGAGCCGATGAGGTCCTCACGGCCGAGGCGGAGGAGGGCCTCGCGGAGGATCGGGCCGTTGGCGGGGTCGTGGTAGCGCAGGAAGGCCTTGTGCAGCCGCCGGACCTTGAGGCCCTTGGGAATCGGCACAAGGCCTTCCTGCGC
>CAZEHU010000059.1:0-9752 GCA_964511605.1 uncultured Myxococcales bacterium | reverse complement strand
GTCGAGGTGGCCGTGGGCTCCACCTGGACGACCATCTCGGGAGGGGATCTCGCGACCTGCGCCTCCCTCGCCGATGGCTCGATGAGCTGTTGGGGGTCCAATGCCCACGGACAGCTCGCCTCCGGTGCGGTCGTGCCCACCACCGTCCCCCTCGAGGTGCTACGCTACTGAGTGGTGCTCGTCCGCTGCCTCCCCACCCCCTCCCCGCTCGCCGCCGCGGCCCTCGCCCTGGTGCTGGCGTGCGATGGGGGTGGAGTGGCCGAGGAGGCAACCGACGCCTCACCGATCGACGACTCGGGGGAGAGCTCGGACGGCGCGCCGGCCGAGGGCGTGCCGCCCGACGCCGGGCGAGGCGGTCCGCCCGCGAGCTGGGACCTCGAGGCCGGCCACGTCGACCCGGGGTACTGGAGCGGGCGCCGTCAGGCCTGGCTCGAGCACGCCACCACCGAGCTGAGCGAGGGCTCGATCACCCAGGCCCTCGCCCACATGGAGCGGGACCTCACCGACCCGGACTGGAGCTTCGCCGCGCCCCTGCCCGCGGACGCCTGGGACGGTACCCTCGCCAAGATCGGCGACCTCGAGGATACGAGCGACTTCGCGGTGCTCTACCTGCTCAACGCGATCTACGGCTACCGGGGCCACCCCCTCGTGCCCGAGGCCCTCTGGGAGGCCGCCGAGGCCACCGTCCAGGGTTTCAAGTTCTGGTACACCCAGCCGACCCCCGAGGGCCTCACCGACGACATGTGGTACTGGTCCGAGAACCACCAGGCCATCTTCCACACCTGCGAGATCCTCGCGGGCCAGCGCTGGCCGGAGCTGGTCTTCCCGACCACGGGCATGACCGGCGCCGAGCACTACGAGCACGGCGTGGCTATGATGGAGCGCTGGATGGACGTACGTGAGCGCTTCGGCTTCTTCGAGTGGCACTCGAACGTCTACTACAAGCACTCGATGATGCCGCTGTTGAGCCTCGCGGAGCTCGCGGAGGACGAGGCCCTCGCCGAGCGGGCGGCGATCCTCGTGGACACCCTGCTCTTCGACCTCGGCCTGCACGTGCACCGAGGCACCTTCGGCGCCACCCACGGGCGCACCTACAAGAAGGACAAGATGCGGGGCACGGACGCGAGCACCTGGAACGCGACGAAGCTCCTCTGGGACCGCTCGGACGACACCTTCATGGGGCGTGGGGACGCCCTGTCGACCCTGCTGGCGCGGGCGCAGCGCTACCGGGTCCCCCAGGTGATCATCGAGGTGGGTCGGAGCGAAGGCACCTGGGTCGACCGGGAGCGCATGGGCATCCCCCTCGACGAGCACGAGCCCATCGGCGACGAGCCCCCGGTGGCCCCCTACGGGCTCTCGTACGACGACGAGGAGGACCTGCCGATCTGGTGGTCCATGTCGGCGCTCAGCGCCTGGCAGGTGGTGCCGCTCACCCTCTCGGTCGTGGAGGCCTACGACCTCTGGGAGACCGAGCTCTTCCAGGGCTTCGCCCAGCTCTCGGACTTTATCGGGGATGACATCGAGCTCCTCCAGGAGCTGGCCCTCGAGACCGCCCACGCCTCGGCCCTGGCTCTGCTCCGCGAGCTGGTCACGTACACCTGGCGGAGCCCCGAGGCGATGCTCTCCAGCGCCCTCGATTATCGGAAAGGCAGCCGCTCGAACCAGCAGCACATCTGGCAGGCCACCCTGAGCTCTCGGGCCCTGGTCTTCACCACCCACCCGGGCGAGCCCCCGCGCGAGACCCTGGACTGGCGCGAGGACGGCCAGCCCGGCTCTTGGACCGGGACGGCCTCGATCCCCCGCGTCGCCCAGGTGGAGGACGTCGCGATCCAGGTGTTCGCGCCCCAATACGAGGCCCTGCCCGCCCCCTTCGATAGCTTCACGGGCTACGAGCTCTATACCCACGCCTACTTTCCCCAGGACGCCTTCGACGAGGTGATCGAGCAGGCCCCCTGGATCTTCGGGCGCCTAGGCGAGGGCTACCTGGGCCTGTACTCCTGGCGAGCGACGAGCTGGCTCGAGTACGACCCGTCCGTCATCGCGACCGACGGCCACAGCGAGCCCTTCGATCTCGTCGCCGAGGGCGGGCCGGACAACGTCTGGATCGCCCAGCTCGGCAGCGCGTCCGGCTTCGGGGACTTCGCTTCGTTCGTCGCGGCCGTGGGGGCCGCCGAGGTGGCGGTGGAGCCCCTCGCCGAGGGGCTCTCGCCCGGCGTGGAGGGCCCCGTCTTCGACGTGCGCTACGCCTCGCCGACCCAGGGGCTCCTCGAGCTCGGCTGGGAGGGGCCGCTGCTCAAAGAGGGAGAGCCCGTCGAGCTCCATGGCGGCGCGCGCTTCGACAACCCCTGGTGCCAGGCGGACTTCGAGGCGACGGAGCTGAACCTCTTCGATGCCCCGGCGGGGGTCGGCGTGCACCACGACCACGGCAAGCATGCCCGGACGGTCTATGGGATCTCCCAGTAGAGCCCTGCTCCTCCTCGCGCTCGTGTCCTTCCCGGGAGCGTGCTCCTCGGACACGCCGAAGGCCTCCGAGGAGATCGCCCTGGCCGAGGCCATCGCCGCGAAGTGGATGGAGGCCCACGCTCCGGAGGAGCTCGCCTGGGATTGGGGGGAGTCGGTGGCGGTGATCGGCCTCCTCGCCCTCCACGAGGTGAGCGGGGACGGTGCGCTCCTCGCTTACGCCACCGCATGGATCGACCACCACATCGAGGCGGGCTACCTCGTGAACCTCTCGGACCGCTGCCCCCCCGCTGTGGCGGCGCTCGCCGTCTTCGAAGCCACGGGCGACCCCAAGTACCTCGCGGTGGTCGAGGAGGTGCTCGCGTACCTGGAGGCGGTCCCCCGCACCGAGCACGGGGGTTTCAGCCATATGGGCACCATCACCCTCTTCGAGCCCACCCTCTGGGTCGACAGCCTCTTCATGTTCGGCAGCGTGCTGGTGGGCTGGGCCGAGCACTCCGGGGAGGCCGAGCCCCTCGACACCTACAGCGAGCAGTTCACGATCTTCGCCGACGTCCTGCAGGAGGAGGGCGGCTTCTTCACCCACGCCTGGGGCTGGCTGGACCCCAACGATCCCGACCTCTTCTGGGCGCGCGGCAACGCCTGGGTGGTAGCCGCGGGCTACGACTACCTGCGCCTGCGCGCGCAACGCGGGGAGGCCGACGAGCCCGTGCGCGCCTCGCTCGAGGCCCTCACCGCTGCCTTCGCCTCCACCCAGGTCCCCGAGACGGGCCTCTGGTGGACCCTGCCCAGCCACCCCGGCGAGCTCTACCAGGAGACGAGCGCCGCCGCCCTCGTCGCGTTCGGCCTCGCCCGCGCCTGGCGGCACGGCCTCGTCGGCGATGAGGAGCTCACCATCGCCAAGGCCGCGCTGGCCGGCGTTCGATCCCGCATCGAACTCGGCGCCGATGGGGTCCCCACGATCACCGGCATCTCCGGCCCCACCACCGCCGGCGGCTTCTCCGCCTACGCCGGCGTGGAGCTCGGTGAGGATATCTCCTATGGCGTCGGGGCCACCCTCCTCGCCCTCACGGAGCTGAGCGGCCTCTGAGCAGGTGGGTCCTCGGGCCCCTTCGGCGCTCTGTCCTTCCGCTGCGCTGAGGTTCAGGCCAGCCTCTACTCCCCGGGCTTCGAGGCGCCAACCTTCCCCGTGAGCAGGAAGGCCCTGCGTGCGTAGTCCTGTGCCACGGAGGGGTCCTCCCGGAGTTGCCTGGACATCTTGGCGTAGTACTCCGCGCGCATCGTGAGGTTGTGAATGAACTTCTCGATTCGCTGATCCAATCCTCTGCCTGTCTTGATGTACTCCGTGCGGACCAGGTCTGTTGGATTGACGCCCCTCGGAGTCTTGACGACCAGCGTCTCCTTGCCGAGGGCCTGGGCCAAGCCGAGCTCATAGAAGATGTTCGCCAGCGTCGAATGGGAGAATCGATCGGCTACCAGCGCGATCACGACGGGGCACTCGACGATCAGGTCCACGATCTTCAGCAGGAAGTCCCGACCCGTGACGGTCTCACCTGCATCGATGGTCGAGAAGCCGTGCTTCTCGAGCGCTGCCTCGAGGTTCTTCCGAGCGAGCTTGAGCTGGCGTGAAGGGCTACCCAGCTGCGTCGCGATGAAGCATGTTCGAGGACGATACTTGGGTTCCCTCTCGAAGAGGTCTCCGCTGATTGGATCGTAGAGGAGCAGCGACCCCCATTGCGGGTCCGCCACGCCTACCCCACGCTCTTCACAGGCTTCTTCTTGGACCTCCGCGCCACCGGAACGCCCTTGTAGGGTCCCGAGGACTTCTTGTGGGCGAGGATCCTTCCCTTCGAACGGTCGATCTTCACGTACCTGCCCGAGCGTGGGTTCTTGACCTGCACGATGTCCGTCTTCTTCTTGGCCTTCGACATCCCGCCGCTCCTGCTCGATTCGCTACGGCATGGTAGGTCCTCGGGATCGTCTCCCACAAGCTCCGGGAGTCCTGGGTGAGCTCCGGGAAGCCCGCCGTGGCCTCGGAGTCCTGCCGGGTTCACGGCGTTGGTCGCGGGCAGGAAGAGAGCGAAGCGGCGCTTCGTTCGACGGCACATGGAGGGCCCGGCCGGCTCCGGGGGGGGAGGTTCTACGGAAGATCAGCAGCTTGGAGCGGGTGGAGCCATTCCTTGCCGGGATCGGGACCTGGGCCGACCATCGCTGTCATGGGGCGAATAGGCTTGATCTCGCTGGTGATCCTGGGGCTGGGCTCCGCGGGGATCGCCGCTTGCGCCGGAGCGTGCGCCGGGGCGCGCAAGGGACCGCCCGCGGTCCGCGCCGACCGGGCCCCGAATGTGAGCGACGCCCAGCGCACGGCTGAGCATTGGACGGAGCGCTGGGGAGCCGGTGCGGATCGACCGCTGATGGATGCGGAGGCCGTCGAGGCGCTGAACGCCCGCAATAGCGGCGTGGAGGGCAGCTTCCGCGACGTCGTCGAGCCGGCGCTGATGAGCGAGGAGGCCGTGCTGCGCCAGCTCGATGAGCGCTTCGTCTGGCTGAAGGACAAGCTCGCGTCCGGAGACTACGTGGAGGCGGAGTCCGGCAGCCTCGAGCGCTCGGAGGTGAGGGCTCGGGCCGCCGGGGAGGTCGACGAGCTGCGGGTCCTGGTCGCGGAGGCGGACCTCCGCTGCGTGCCGATGAGCGAGGGGCTCTTCGTGCCGCCGGCCGACCCGGCCTTCGACCGCAACCAGTGCTCGCGCATCCATGTCGGGGAGCTGGTGCGGGTGCGGCGGCTCTCCACAGACGGCGTCTGGGCGTACGTCCACACCGGACACGCGGTGGGCTGGGTGCGGCGGGCGAGCTGGACCCCCCCCCTCGATCCGGACCAGGCCCGGGCCTTCCGGGACGAGGGGGAGCGCCTCGTCATCCTGGCCGATGGGGTCGCGGTGGCAGAGGGCGGACCGATCCTCCGGCTCGGCGCGTCGGTCCCCCTCCTCGGTCGCACCGAGGCGGGGGGCTATCGAGTGCGGGTGCCGCGCGCCGCCGGCCTCGAGGAGGCCGTGCTCCCGCCTGGCTCTCTGGTCCATGTGGGCTTCCTCCCCCTGACCCGCCGCCACCTCTTCGAGCTGGCCTTCGAGCACCTCGGCTCCGCGTACGGGTGGGGCGGGCTGGGCGGGGGCAGAGACTGCTCCCGGCTGACCCTCGACCTCTTGTCGGTCTTCGGCCTCCGCCTCGGACGGCACTCCGGGGTGCAGGCCCGGAGCGGAGCGCGGACCGTCGAGCTCGGTGAGCTCCCGGACGACGCGGCGCGTCGGGCCGCCCTCCAAGAGGCCGCCCGCGACGGCATCGTCTTCGTCTGGATGCCGGGCCACATCATGATCTACCTGGGCGAGGAGGGCGGCCGTGACTTCGCCATCAGCGCCATCGCCGAGTACCTGAGACCCACAGGGGACGGGGATCAGACCGTGCGCCTCGATCGGGTGGTGGTGAGCGACCTCGAGGTCGGTCGGGGAACAGCGCGCACGGCCTTCGTCGAGCGTATGCAGCGGCTCGCGGTCTTCGGAGCCGCCGCGGAGGAGGGGGGACCGTGAGCGCCCTGCTGATCGCCTTGATGGGCGGGCTGGTCTCCGCTCCCTCGGTCTCGGCCTCGCCGGCGCTTGCCGCCGGCGCTCCGGAGAGCGCGCCGGCCACGCCGGACCTGCACGCCCTGGAGCGCTGCAAGGATCACGTGATCAGCCGGATCTTCTACACCCCCCGGCACCCCCACAAGCGGGCACCGATGCGGCTGATGCCGGTCAGCGAGGTGGACGTCCCGGGCGCGCGCCTCACCGCCACCGATCCCGAAGGAAGGAGCTTCGAGCTGCCGATGAGCCCCTACGGCCTCGGCCCCTGGGGCTGGGTCGCGGAGGTGGACAAGCCCATCGCCGGCAACTGGCGCGTGGCCCTATGGAGCGGCGACGAGGTGGTGGTCTGCAAGAAGGTCCGGGTGAGGCGCTCGCCCGCGCGCCCGGAGCCCCTCGTCCCCGAGGAGGATCAGGTCTGGCACTCCCGCTGGAAGTGGGAACGGGATGCGGAGAACTTCTACGCCCTCTTCGTCGAGCACCTGTTCAGCGCGCCGCCGGACGAGGACGTGAGCTGGAACCCCCTGTCCGAGCTCCTGCAGGATCGCTCGCTGAACCTGCTGCACGATCACTTCCAGTCCGAAGAGGACTCGAAGGACAAGGAGCTCGGGCTGCGGCTCCGGCCGGACTGCGCGGACTTCCCCTATACGCTGCGGGCCTACTTCGCGTGGAAGAATGGCCTGCCGATGGGCTTCCGGCGCTGTCGGCGAGGGAGCGCGAAGCGGGCGCCGACCTGCGGAGATCTGCAGACCAACCTGCACAAGGCGGAGTACGAAGATCCGGTGCAGAGCTTCGAGCGCTTCGCCCGCAAGAAGGTGGCGGGCACGGTGCACAGCTCCTCGCCGCGGACCCTGGGCAGCGACGAATCGACGGACCTCTACGCCGTGGAGCTCGACCGCCACGCGCTTCGGCCGGGGGCGGTCTACGCGGATCCCTACGGCCACGTGATGGTGGTCGCGAAGTGGTTCCCACCGACCGAGGCGCGGGCCGGCGTGCTCATGGCCGCCGACGCCCAGCCCGATGGGACCATCGGGCGTCGCCACTTCTGGAAGGGCTCGTTCATCTTCCCGGACGATGGCACCGTGAGCGGCGGGGGCTTCAAGCGCTTCCGGCCCGTCTACCGCGACACCGGCGGCATGCACGCGATGACCAACGCGGAGATCGCGGCGAGCGAGGAGTACGGCGACTTCTCCCTCGAGCAGTGGGAGGCCGGGAAGGTGGCCTTCTACGATCGCATGGACGAGCTCATCAATCCGGAGCCCATGGACCCCAAGAAGGCCTTCGTCGGCACCCTCGACGCCCTCGATCAGCAGCTCCGGCGACGGGTGGAGTCCGTGGATAACGGCGAGGGCTGGAAGCGCAAGCACAAGAGGAAGGTGATGGACATGCCCGAGGGGGCCTCGATCTTCCTCACCTCCGGGCCCTGGGAGGATTTCTCCACCCCGGCCCGGGACCTCCGGCTCCTGGTGGCCGTCGACACGGTCCTCGACTTCCCGAGCAAGGTCGCACGCCTGCCCCATCGCTTCGTGCTGGGTCCCGGCGAGACCCCGGCCCAGGCGGGAGAGGTGCTGGAGAGGGTCCTGGCCGAGGAGGCAGCAGGCCGCTCCTATACCTATCGACGCTCCGATGGCTCGGAGTGGACGCTGACGATGGCGGACGTCCTCGCCCGCCGCGCCGAGATCGAGCTGAGCTGGAATCCCAACGACTGCGTGGAGCACCGCTGGTTCGCGCGTCCAGAGGCGAACGCCGAGGAGTACGCGACCTGCACGTCCCACGCGCCCGACGAGCAGCGAAAGAAGATGCTGGAGTACCAGCACTGGTTTAGCGAGCGGCGGCGCCCTGCTCGATGATCGTCTCGCCCGCCGGCCGCATCTCCATCCACCAGGGCGACATCACCCGCCTCGACGTGGACGCCATCGTGAACGCCGCCAACTCCGGCCTGCTCGGAGGCGGTGGGGTCGATGGCGCCATCCACCGCGCCGCCGGTCCTCGCCTGCTCGAGGCCTGCCGCCCGCTCGGAGGCTGCCCCACCGGCTCCGCCAAGATGACCCCGGGCTTCGACCTCCAGGCCCGCTACGTCCTCCACGCCGTCGGCCCCATCTGGCGCGGCGGAGAGCAGCGCGAGGCCGAGCTCTTGAGGGGCTGCTACACCACCTGCCTCGACCTGGCGGTACAGCGCGGCCTCCGCTCCGTGGCATTCCCCGGCATCTCCACCGGCGTCTACGGCTACCCCACCGGCCCTGCCGCCCACATCGCTGCGCGCGCCGTGGTGGAGCACCTCCGGGCCCACGAGCTGCCGGAGAGGGTCGTCTTCTGCACCTTCTCGGACGGGGCCACGGTCGCGATGAACGAGGCGATCACCGAGGCGTTGTCTACCTGATCTCGGTCCGGTTGCGGATACCCTGCCGAGCCCCTACCCTCCTCCACTCCCTTGATGACCACTCGATGACGGAGGTCCCCCGTGCGGATCCTGACCACCCTGCTGTGCGCCTCGGCGCTCCTCATCTTCGGCTGCGACGACGGCGGAAGCGGCTCCTCGACCCCCGCTGGCGCCTCCAGCAGCGGCGGCGGCGCGGGCTCGCCGTCCACCTTCGAGACCGAGGTAGCGGAGACGGGTCCGGTCTCCGACTGGGACGACGCCAGCATCGAGCAGGCCTGTGGGGATGGGGAGGCAGCCGTGGACGCAGCCTTGGCCAAGCTGGACTCCGCGACCGCCAAGGAGGGCGGCTGCAAGACCGCCGGCGCCATCTCTGCGGCCTTCGGTGGCGGCAGCGCCGAGGTCTGCCAGACCGCCTACGACGAGTGCATGGCCACCCCGGATCAGACGGGCGAGGCCGAGGAGGAGAGCACCTGCGCGGCCGATGTCATCGCGGACAAGGCCAACTGCACCGCGACCCTCGACGAGCTGAAGGCCTGCATGGCCGAGAACCTGGCGAACATCGACGCGCAGGTCGAGGCCATGAAGGTCCTCGCCACCAAGAGCTGCGAGGACATCGCGGCGGAGTCCGAGGGCGCGGAGACGGGCACGGAGCCCACCACGGAGGAGTCCGACTGCACCACGGCCCAGCAGAAGTGCCCCGCGATGTTCAACTAGCGAGCAGGTGGCGGTCGAGGAAGCGTAGGCTCCACCAGCGGATGAGGGGCAAGAAGAGGATCGCCGAGTAGTGTCCTGTCGGGACTACGATGCGCGGCGGTCGTCCGGCGGCCTCCCAGAGGGCCCGGTGGTATCGCCAGCGCACGACCCGGTCGAAGCGCGCGCCGATGAAGAGCGTGCGCTCCGGGTCGAGGCCGGGCGCCGCGTGCAGGGGATCGTCGGGTAGGGCCGCGACGAAGTGAGAGAGGAGCTCGGGGATCGGCACGCCCAGTGCCCGGGCGAGGTCCTTGCGATACTGGTTGATCTCCGCGTCGTCGGCCGTCATCAGCACCTCCGGCAGGTTGCCGCCGCCGATGCAGAGCACGGCCGCCTTGACCAGGGGATTCGAGGCGGCGACCCGGGTGCCCATGGCGGCTCCCATCGAGACCCCGAAGAGCCCGATGCGCTCTCGCTCCACGGGGGCTCGCTCGAGCCAGAGGTCGAGTCCGTCGTGGATGTCCTGGATGTACTGGCGGACCTGTCGGCCCATCACCTCCAGGGGCCGATCGGCCTGGAGCCACTCGTCGCGGCGCTCGAACTGCAGGGTG
>CAZEHU010000058.1:0-9832 GCA_964511605.1 uncultured Myxococcales bacterium | reverse complement strand
TTGGACAGGACCGCCGTGTCGTGGTGGTAGAAGGCCGAGAGGATGCAGCGATCCACCCCCGCGGCGTCCATATCTCTCAGCATGTGCTCGATGCTCATGCCCTCGAAGATCGCTTGGGGGGAGCGGTACTTCCGGAAGATGTGCAGGTACTCGGCCGGCCAGCGGCGGGCGCCCTCCGGGCTGATCCAGGTGGCCCATGCATCGATGGCGATGCGCTCCTCGGTGCTCATGGCGTGCTCCTCATCAGGGCAGGGGTTGCTGGCAGCTCCAGGCGCTGCCGGGCCTCGTCCGGTGTGGCGGGCTCGGTGCCGAGCTCGCGCAGGATGCGGACCGCCTTGGCGACGATCTGGCCATTGCTCCGGGCCAGCTCGCCCCGGCGGATCCAGACGTTATCCTCGAGCCCCACCCGCACCTGGCCGCCCATGGCCACGGCGGCGCCCAGCATGCGGAAGTGGTTTCGCGCCCCGATGGCGGTGACCTGCCAGAGGGCCCCGGCGGGCAGGCCGCGGACCAGGAAGACCAGGTTGTCCACCGTGGCCTCGCTGCACTCGCCGGGGATGCCCATGACCAGGTTGACCAGCATCGGCTCCTCGAGCACCCCGCGGGCGTCGAGGGCTCGGAGCGTGTTCAGCATGCCTGCGTGATAGAGCTCGAGCTCCGGGCGGACGCGATGCTCTCGGAAGAGGGCCGCCGCACGCTCGAGCTCGGCGTGGGAGCCGAAGAGGGACACCTGGCGGTCGCCGACCCAGCGCTCCGAGCGAGCGTCCCAGCGTCCGAGGAGGCAGCCCCCGCCCAGGCTCAGCGAGGCGATATCAGGTCGGAGCTCGGGGATCACACGGAGGCGCTCGTCCAGAGGGAGCCCGGCGACGGCGCCCCCGGTCGTGAGGTTCAACAGGGCATCGCAGCCGGCCTCCCGAAGGCCCCCCACGATGCGGCGGAAGATCGCCACGTCGCTCGAGGCCCGGCCCTGCTCGTCGCGGGCGTGGATGTGGAGGATCGCGGCGCCGGCGCGCCACGCCTCGAGCCCCTGGGTGATGATCTCGTCCGGCTGCTCGGGCAGCGCCGGGTTCTTGTCCTTACCCTGCTGCGCCCCCGTCAGGGCGCAGGTGACGATGGTCCTACCCACGCCCGCCTCCCCGCGCTCCACGCTGCTCGAGGAAGCTCGACATGGCGTCCACCTGCTCGCGGCTCGAGAAGGCCAAGGAGACCGTATTGATCGAGAACTCGATCGCCGCCTGAACGTCCGTCGTGACCCACTGGTGGATGATCTCCTTCTGGGTCGACAGGGCGATGGCGCTGCGGCTCGCGAGCTCTTCGCACCAGCGGCGCACCTCGTCCGCGAAGACCTCGGGCGCGAGGATGCGGTTGATCAGGCCCCGCCGCTCGGCGCGCTCGGCGTCCCAGCGCGCCCCGGTGAAGGCCATCTCCCGGGCTCCCTGCAGGCCGATGGCGGCGGGCAGGAGCGCCGCCTCCACGATGGCGGGGATGCCCCGGCGGATATTCGGCAGGCCGAAGCTCGAGCGATCGGTGGCGAGCATCAGATCACAGGAGATCGCCAGCTCGAGCCCGGCGCCCAGGCATAGGCCATCGATAGCGGCCACGATCGGCAGATCAGAGGTCCTCAGGGCCAGGAAGGTGCGGTGCAGCTCCCGCCCGGCCTCCCGGGCACCCAGGGCGCCGAGATCACGGGCGTACGCCACGTCGATCCCCGAGGAGAACGCTCGCTCTCCAGCCCCGTCGATGCAGACGACGCGCGCCTCCGGGTCGCCCTCCGCGAGCACGAGGGCGGCGCGAAGCTCGACGAGCATACGGTCGTCGATCGCGTTGAGGACCTCCGGCCGGTCCAGCGTGATCCGGAAGACCGGGCCCTCGCGGCGGCAGGTGAGGGTCTCGAGGGGGGGCAGGGTCATCTCTCATCTCCCGGTGAAGGCGGGTGGGCGGCGCTCACGGAACGCCAGGAGGCCCTCCTGGAGGTCCTTGCTCTGCCGCGCCGGCTCCGCCAGCCGCTGCTCGAGGGAGAGGGCCTCGTCGAGGGGCAGGTGCAGCCCCGCGAGGGCGGCGGCCCGGGCGGCTTGTACGGCGATGGGGGCGTTCCGGGCGATGCGCTCGGCGAGCTCGAGTGCCGTCGGGAGGAGATCGCCGGCGGGCACGACAGCATTGACGAGTCCCGCTGCGAGGGCCCTCGTGGCGTCGATGGGGTCGCCCGTCAGGAGCATCTCCAGGGCGAGGCCGAGGGGCATGGCGCGGGGCAGGCGCTGGGTGCCGCCGGCGGCAGGGATGAGGCCCCAGCGCACCTCGGGGAGGCCGAAGGAGGCATGCTCAGCGGCGACGCGCAGGTCGCAGGCGAGGGCCAGCTCGAGGCCGCCGCCGAGGCAGTGTCCGCCGATGGCGGCGACGATGGGCTTGCCGGGGTCGAGGTTCCGCGTGAGGCCGCCGAGACCGGGCTCCCGCTCGCTCCGAGCGAGGCGCTCGGCCGGGGACATCGAGTCGTAGAAGGCGCCGATCTCCTTCAGGTCCGCGCCGGCACAGAAGGCGCGCCCGCCGGCGCCGTGGAGGACAGCGACGCGCAGCTCGGGATCGTCCCGCAGCCGGTACCAGGCGTCGGTGAGGGCGTCGCTCATGGCCCTCGACATGGCGTTGTGAGCCTCGGGGCGATCGAGGGTGACCAGGAGCGTGGAGCCCACGCGCTCGGAGCGGACGGTCATCGTGCGGATCCCTCGCGGTGCGTGTGGCCCACGAGCTCGAACCCGGCGAGCGCGAGGATGCTGGACGAGCGCTCCTCGCTGTAGCGGGCACGGACCCGGGCGCCTGGGTGCGCGGCGGATGGGGGGGCCAGGAGGCGGTGGAGGAGGGCGGTCGTGGCGCCGTCGAGGAGGACGAGCCCCCAGGTGCCCTTGTCCGGGACCTCGGTCCACGCCAGGAGCTCGCCCTCGGGGCCGACCGGGGCGAGCTCGCCGGTGCTGCCTCCGCAGGTGGGACAGAAGGAGCGAGCGGGACAGAGGACTGTAGCGCATGCCGGGCAGGGGGAGGCCAGGATGGGTCCGCCCTCGCCGAGGGCGGCCAGGAGACGGCTCGAGGTGGCGCCGGCGGCGTAGCGGAACCCGAGGCGGATCGGCAGCTCGCGGATCACCCGAGGACCTCGAAGCAGCGGATATCGTCGATGGAGCCGATGAGCTCCTCACGCCAGACCGCGCGCACCCGGAGGCCTATAGCGAGGGCCTCGGGATCCGTGACGCCGAGGAGGTGGTTCAGGGTGGTGTCGGCCCCATCGAGGAGCACGAGGGCCATGCTGTACGGGACCGGCCGGGGCGTGCCGGTGCGGGCGTCGAGGATCGGCACGTGGACCACGGAGAGCGCGACGATCGTGCCTTCGTCGGCCACATCGACCCATCGAATCAGACGCAGATTGCAGCGCCCGCAGACCGGCCGGGGGGGGAGATATCGGCGGCCACAGCCGTCGCAAGCGAGGGCCTGGATGCGACGCTCGGCGAGGCCCGCGCAGAAGCGGGCGAGCGGCGCGCCCGACGCGTAGCGCCAGGACAGGTCCATCGTGATCGGAATGGACAGGGGCCGGCTCATGGCGCCGTGCCCAGGATGATGGCGTCGGACCAGGCGTAGACGCCGTAGCCGGTGGCGAGGGCCGTGGATGCGCCCTCCACCTGGCGGGCACCGGCGCGGCCGTGGAGCTGGCAGGCGGCCTCGGCGACGCGGATGACCCCGGAGGCCCCCACGGGGTTCGTCGACAGGACGCCGCCCGAGGGGTTCACGGGGAGCTCGCCCCCCATCGCGGTCACGCCCTCCTCGATGAGGCGGCCTGCCTCGCCCTCCTCGCAGAAGCCGAGGGCCTCGTACCAGGCGAGCTCCGCCCAGGTGACCGGCTCGTAGATCTCCGCCAGGTCCAGCTCGCGCAGGGGGTCGCTGATGCCGGCCTGCTCGTAGGCGGCGCGGGAGGCGCTCCGGAGCGAGCGCATGGTGGAGAGGCGGTGGTCGTGGTCCCCGAGGTAGGGCTGGTCGTGTCGGGTGGTGGCGGCACGAACCCATGCCGGTCGCTCACACGAGCTCCCTCGCGCGCGAGCCGCCGACATGACCACGATCGCGCAGGCCCCGTCGGACTGAGGGCACATATCGAGGAGCCTGAGGGGCGTGGCCAAGGGGCGGGAGGCCAGCACCTCTTCGACGGTGAGGTCCGGGAGCTGGAGGTGGGCGTGGGGGTTCCGGGCGGCGTTATGCCTGGCCTTGACCGCCACGAGGGCCGCCTGCCCCTCGGTCGCCCCCCGATCCGCCATGTACTGGGAGACCGAGAGGGCGAAGTTGCCGAGGGCGCCGGTCGCGATGGCCCGATCCCAGAAAGGGTCGGTCAGGGCCATACCGGCCTGCGTCGGACCCTCCGAGTGCTTCTCGAAGCCGACGACCAACACCACGTCGAAGAGGCCGGAGGCGACCTGGTGGAACGCGGCGATGCAGGCGCTCGTCCCCGAGGTGCCTCCGGTGGCGACCTTGAAGCAGGGCCGGCCCGCGGCGAAGGCGCCCTCGCCGACCCAGAGCTCGGGCAGCGCGCGACCCTCGAAGAGCTCCATATTGGACAGGACCACGGCGTCGATGTCGGCGGGGCGGAGGCCCGCGTCGAGGAGGGCGGCCCTCGCGGCCTCGTGGACCAGCTCCGGCTGCGAGACATCGTCACGGCGGCGAGCGTGACGGGTCTGGCCCGTGCCCGTGATGGCGACCGGCCTCATGCCGGCGCCCCCGGAGGCGGGGAGGCGGACTCGAGGATCGCGACGACCTGGCCCTGGCCCGCGGAGCCCCAGGTGCCGTGGCAGAGAGCGCGTCCCCCGCCGGCGGCCCTCAGGGAGCGGGTGGCAGCCACCGCGCGGCCGAGGCCGGCGGCGATGGGCGTCCAGCCACCGAAGACCCCCCCCTGTGGGCAGAGCGCGGCGTCGCCGCGGGTCCCGGAGGCGTCGAGGAAGAGCTCCTCCTCGTGGGCATAGCGGCAGGAGGGCTCGAGGAGCGTGAAGGCGGAGGAGGGGTCGGCGATCCCGGCCCCTCCGTAGGCCCGCGCCGAGGCCCGCTCGAGGCCGGCCCAGCGCCCCAGATCCCGAGCTCCGGGGTGGTGGGGCGAGAGGTCGAGGCCCACGCCTGCCAGCGTGATCGCGGCCTCCTCCTCTCCCTCCTTTGCACGCAGAACGAGGGCGCACGCGGAGTCGGCCTGCGGCGCACGCATCGCCTCTCGCAGGGGAGCGGCGAGCAGCGGGGAGGCCAGGACGTCCCCGGCGGTCCGGGGCGTGCCGGCGGCGGAGGACAGGGCCGCGGCTCGCTGAGCCCAGCGCTCGAGCGCTCCCCGCGGATCGAGATCGGCTACGAGGCAGGCCTGCAGACCCGCGAGCACCCGGTCGTCCACGCCGAGGGGCTGGAGGTGGACCGGGTCGATCGTCCACTCCGAGAGCCGATCGTGGGAGGCCATCGAGGGCTTGCCGTGGGCGACGACCAAGACGCTCCGGTAGGCCCCGGCGCGCACGCTGCACAGAGCCTGCGCGAGCGCACAGAGGCCGTCGCTGGCGATCCGGGTCTCGGGCTTGCCGACGGCGCCGACGACCTCGGTGATCGCGATGTTCGAGGCGGTCAGGCCGTCGAAGAGGTCGACGGAGGCGGTGACGACGGCGTCGATGTCGGCGTGCCCCATCGCCGCGTCGGCGAGGGCTCGATCGACGGCCCCCATGACCATCTCCGGGATCGAGCGGGGATCGTCGGGGACGGGATCCGTCGCTCCGATCCCGGCGACGCACACGCGGGGAGCGCTGGACATTCGGCCGCTCACGGCGTGGCGCGCTCCGGGACGAGCCCCTGCCGGCGCGAGATGATCTCCCTCATGATCTCGCTGGTCCCGGCGCCGATGGTCAGGGCCCGGGTATCCCGGTCGAGGCGGGCGATGGGGGCCTCGGTCATAAAGCGGTGGCCGCCGAAGATCTGGGCGCACTCGTGGGCGACGTCTCGCGCAGCCTCGGTGGCGAAGAGCTTGGCCATGGCGATCATGGCATCCGAGGGCTCGCCGTCCACGTAGAGCGACAATGCCCGGTCGGTGAGGGCGCGGGCCGCCTCGGTGGTGGTGAGGGCGTCGGAGAGGCGATGGCGCCAGACCTGGAAGCCGAGGAGGGGGCGTCCGAAGGCGCGGCGCTCGAGGCCGTAGCGGCGCGCCTCGTCCCACATCATCTCGAGGAGGGCGCAGGTCATGATCGCGAGCACGAGGCGCTCGCCCGCGAAGCCGCCCATGATGAGGCGGAACCCGTCGCCCTCCTCGCCCACGCGGTAGCGGGCGGGGACCCGGCAGTCCTCGAAGAAGAGCTCGGCCGTATCGGAGGAGGGCACGCCGAGCTTGTCCAGGCGCCTTCCTTGGGTGAGGCCGGGGGTATCGGTGGGGACCACCAGCAGGGAGAGGCCTCGATGGCCGGGCCCGCCGGTGCGTACCGCGGTGGTCACGAAGTCGGCGAGGGTGCCGTTCGTGATGAAGGTCTTCGCGCCATCGATGACGTAGTCGTCGCCTCGCCGCTCGGCCGTCGTGCGGAGCGCGGCCACGTCGCTGCCGGCGCCCGGCTCGGTGACCCCGAGCGCCCCGATCCGCAGCCCGGCCGCGGCGGGCCGTACGAACTGCTGCCGGAGCTCCTCGGAGCCACCGTGGTCGACCACATGGGTCGCGAACTCAGCGTGGGCGAGCACACTGACCGCGACCCCGAGGGAGCCTGAGCGCACCAGCTCCTCCACCAGCACGGCGGTCCAGCGGAAGTCGAGCCCGGCGCCGCCTGCCTCCTCCGAGAGCCGGGCCCCGAGGAAGCCGAGAGCGGCGAGCTCCGCGAAGAGGCGACGGGGCACCGCCCCCTCCGCCTCCCAGTCCAGGACGTGGGGCCGGACCTCCCGAGCGACGTAGTCCCTGAGGGATCGGCGAAAGGCGTCCAGCTCCTCGTTGCCCACACGCTGCATGGCGGCTCTCCTCGCGGGCCGCTCTCGGCGTCGGTCCCGCTCGAACACCGCCACGTTTCATGAGCGATGATTGGTTGTCAAGTGTTACTCAGTAAGCGATCGATGATAGAGAGGCGGAGCGAAGAGGCCGATCCCCCAGACCCATCGATGCGCACCCCTCTCCGGGGTGGCGCGCGGTGCCCGCCGCGCGCGGGCGCTACTCCCTCATGGGTCGCTACAGCGTCATCAGGTACGCGACGAGATCCTCCCGCTGCCCGGCGCCGAGGTGGGAGGTCCGTCGGGTTCGCTCCCCCGTTCCCCCTCCTGGTGGGCGCCGTCGACCGCGGGCTGCGCGCCTGGCGGGACGGGCGTCATGGCGGGAGCCCACCAGGCTGCTATGGTCCCGCCATGCGTACCCGCCGCCCCATCGCCGCCCTCCCTGCGCTCATCGCCCTGGCCCCCGCGCTCTTGCCCGTCTCCGCCACGGCGGCGAGCTTCGTGCAGTCGCCCTACCTGCAAGCGCCATCGCTCGATGGCATGTCCGTGGTCTGGGAGGCGGACGCTGCCCTCGTCGGGGAGGTGAGGGTGACCTCGGCCAGCGGAGACCTGGGCGCTCCCGGCGTGCTCGTCTTCCCCACCGGGGATGCGGCGACCCGGCAGGAGGTCCGCGTGGACGGGCTCGACGCCTCCTCCGAGTACGCCTGGAAGGTGGTCCTGGGCGACGGCAGCGAGAGCGAGCCCTCCACCCTGCGCACCGGCGTGCCGGCCGGGGAGCCCTTCAAGTGGCTGCTCTTCGGCGATACTCGCTCCTTCCACGAGGTCCACGCCGCGGTGGTCGCTGCCATGACCGCCGAGCCCGGCATCTCCTTCGGGATCCAGACCGGCGATATGGTCTCGAACGGGGAGGTCGCCGAGGAGTGGGACGCCTACTTCGACATCGAGCACCCCCTGATGCGGCAGGTCCCGGTCTTCCCCGTGATCGGCAACCACGACGAGGCCGACGGAGAGGCGTCCGAGCTCGTCGAGCGCTTCATCGCCCCGGACAACTCCCCGGCACCGGAGCACTACTACTCGTTCCGCTATGGCGCCGCACACTTCACCGTGGTCGACGGCCACGTGAGCATCCTGGGCTTCGACGGCTGCCTCTATGAGCGCGACCTCTTCATGCTCGACTGCTGGACCACCGAGCAGGTGGACTGGGTGAAGACCGATCTCGAGGCCGCGGCCCTCGACCCCGATGTGGAGCACATCTTCGTGCTCACCCACGTGGGCCCCTACTCCTCGAAGGACAACCGCGACGGCTCCATGCAGGTGCGCCGCCTCCTGCCGCTCTTCCAGGCGATGGGCGTGACCGCGATCCTCAGCGGGCACGACCACTACTACGAGCACGGCGAGAGCGCCTTCGGCATGCCCTACATCATCAGCGGCGGTGGGGGCGCTAGCCTGTACGAGGTGGGCACGCCCTCTCCCGCACCCCACACCGTGGTGTACGCCGAGTCCACCGAACACTACGTCCTCGTGGAGATGGAGGGACCAGCGGTCCGCTTCACGGCCAAGAAGCCCGACGGCACGATCATCGACACCTTCGAGGCGAGCGCGCCCCCGACCTGTGAGGCGGACGGCGACTGCGCACAGAACGAGGCGCCCCCGGAGTGTCTGAGCCCCGGCTTCTGCTCCAGCGCCGGCCACTGCGCCTTCGACTGTGTGGTCGAGGGCGGCAACCCCTTCCCCCTCGAGCCCGAGGGGGAGCCGGCGGCGGATGGGGAGCCCACAGGTGCCGAGCGATCCGCCGCGAGCGCGCC
The DNA here is from genome assembly GCA_964511605.1 of uncultured Myxococcales bacterium. Taxonomy (GTDB): domain Bacteria; phylum Myxococcota_A; class UBA9042; order PHBI01; family JACKFB01; genus CAZEHU01. The sequence goes on along the minus strand of CAZEHU010000058.1, from coordinate 1,082 downwards.
CACCGTCGCGCCCGAGGCACCCGCCGAGCCCGCCGCCACCGCAGCGTCGGATGACGAGGAGGCCGACTCCGCCTCGTCGAAGTCCGGCTCCGGGGGCGGCTGCAGAGCCGGCGAGGGCCCCGATGGACCGGGCCCCCTTGGCGGCGGCGGGTGGCTGCTCGCGCTGGTCCTCGTGGGCCTCTTCCGGCGCAGCCTGTACGTGGGCTGAGCCACGGGCCCCCGGGGATGGAGACGCCCCACCAGCACCCGAGCCCACCATCCACGGAGGCTGCTCGCGCGATCGTCGCGTCCTTGAGCGTCGCGCTGATCCTGCTCGTCACCCAGGGGATCGGCTGGGGGCTCACCGGCTCCGCGGTCCTCCTGGCGGTGGTGGCCGACTCCTTCGCCGATGTGCTGGCGAGCGGTATGAACCTCGTGGCGGTCCGGCACGCCACGCACCCTCCCGACGAGGAGCACCGCTACGGCCACGGCAAGCTCGAGGCCCTCTCCGGCCTCTTCCAGGCCACGCTGCTGCTGGTCAGCGCCCTCTTCCTGAGCGTCGAGTCGATCCAGCAGCTCCTCGCGGGCGAGGCGCCGCATGCGGGCACCCTGGCCTGGACCGTGCTGGGGGTCTCCCTCGTCGCGAAGGTGGCCCTCGTGCTCTACCCGCACCGGGTCGCCATGGGTACCGGCTCGGTGGCGGTGGCCGCGGAGCTGGTCCACTACGCCTCCGACGTGGGCCTCTACCTGGGCGCGCTGGCGGCCCTGGCGCTCAGGGAGCTGGGGACGGTCGGACAGGCCGAGGGGGCCTTCGGCCTGCTGGTCGCGGTCTGGATCGTGTGGGGCGCCAGCCGGGTCGCGTGGACCGCCTCGCAGCACCTGATGGATCGGGAGCTCCCCGAGTCGGATCGGGAGCGCCTCCTCGGGCTCGCCCTCAGCTACCCCGGGGTCGAGGGGGTCCACGAGCTGCGCTCCCGTCGCGCCGGCCCCGACCTCTTCGTGCAGCTCCACCTCGAGCTCGATGGGCAGCTCACGTTGGAGGTGGCCCACGGGATCGGGGACGCTGTTCGAGATCGCATCTGGGGCGCCTACCCGGGGGCCGA